>NZ_JBVHUE010000030.1:0-19965 GCF_055565515.1 Streptomyces sp. NPDC028419
GTCGACACCGCGGCCACGAGCACCGCCCCTGCGCCCCCCCCCCCCACCCCCCCCCCCCCCCCCCCCCCCCCCCCCCCCCCCCCCCCCCCCCGCCCCCCGGCGCGTGCGGCCTGGCTACGCTGGACCCGCGCGGCAGAGTGCCTGCCCCGAGCGTGATCCACCCGAGGAGCCCCCAGTGAGAACCGCCGCCGTCATCGGAACCGGACTGATCGGCACCTCCGCGGCCCTCGCCCTGACCGCCCGCGGGATCACCGTCCACCTCAGCGACCACGACCCCACCCAGGCCCGCACGGCCGCCTCCTTCGGCGCCGGCACGGACGAACCCGCCGAGGGCAGGGTCGACCTCGTGATCGTCGCCGTACCGCCCGCGCACGTGGCCACGACCCTGGCCGACGCGATCCGGCGCGGTCTGGGACGGGCCTACGTGGACGTGGCCAGCGTCAAGGGCGGGCCGCGGCGCGAGCTGGAGGCCCTGGGCGCCGACCTGAGCGCGTACATCGGCACGCACCCGATGGCCGGCAAGGAGCGCTCGGGACCGCTCGCCGGCACCGCCGACCTGTTCGAGGGACGGCCCTGGGTGCTGACGCCGACCCGGGACACCGACCACGAGGTGCTGAACCTGGCGCTGGAGCTGGTCGCGCTCTGCCGGGCCGTGCCCGTCGTGATGGACGCCGACGCCCACGACCGGGCCGTCGCGCTGGTCTCGCACACCCCGCAGCTGGTCTCCAGCATGGTCGCGGCGCGGCTGGAGGAGGCCGACGAGAGCGCCGTGCGCCTGTGCGGGCAGGGCATCCGCGACGTCACCCGGATCGCCGCCTCCGACCCGCGGATGTGGGTGGAGATCCTCTCCGCCAACCCCGGGCCGGTCGCCGACGTGCTCGCCGGGATCGCCGCCGACCTGGAGGAGACCGTGCAGGCGCTGCGCGGGCTCCAGTCCGCGGACGAGGAGAAGCGGCGCGGCGGCGCGGACGGCATCGAGGACGTGCTGCGCCGCGGGAACGCGGGCCGGGTGCGCGTCCCGGGCAAGCACGGCTCCGCGCCGACCGTGTACGAGACCGTGACCGTGCTGATCAGCGACCAGCCGGGCGAGCTGGCGCGGATCTTCGCCGACGCCGGTCGGGCCGGGGTCAACATCGAGGACGTACGGATCGAGCACGCCAACGGGCAGCAGGCCGGCCTGGTCCAGCTCAGCGTGGAACCCCGGGCCGCCGCGGGACTCACGGCCGAGCTGCGCGAGCGGGGCTGGGCCCTGCGCCAGTAGGGTCCGGCGCCCTTCCGGCGCCCTCCCGGCGGCCCCCGGAACCGACCGGCGCCGGGTGCTCCGCCGAGTCGGTAACCTTAAGAGGGGCGTTTTCGCGCGCCCGGACACGTACGCGCAACCAGAAAGGTGCTCGCCCCGTGGAAACCGCCGCTCAGTCCGCCGTGATCGTCGCCATCGACGGTCCCTCCGGCACGGGCAAGTCCAGCACCTCCAAGGCCGTCGCCGCCAAGCTCGGGCTGCGGTACCTGGACACCGGTGCGCAGTACCGGGCCATCACCTGGTGGATGATCACCAACGGGATCGACCTCGACGACCCGCAGGCCATCGCGCTCGCGGCCGGCAAGCCCGCCATCGTCTCCGGTACGGACCCCGCCGCGCCCACCATCAGCGTGGACGGCCTCGACGCCGCCGGGCCGATCCGCACCCAGGAGGTCACCTCCAAGGTCAGTGCGGTCAGCGCGGTGCCCGAGGTGCGCACCCTGATCACCGACCTCCAGCGCACCATCGCCGCCGAAGCGGCGGCGACGGCCGCCGGGATCGTCGTCGAAGGCCGGGACATCGGCACCACCGTCCTGCCCGACGCCGACCTCAAGGTCTTCCTCACCGCATCGGCCGAGGCGCGCGCCGCCCGCCGCAGCGGCGAGCTGAAGGGCGCCCAGGACCTCGCGGCCACGAAGGCGGCGCTGATCAAGCGCGACGCGGCCGACTCCGGTCGCAAGACCTCCCCGCTGGCCAAGGCCGCCGACGCCGTCGAGGTCGACACCACGGAACTCACCCTCGACCAGGTCATCGAGTGCGTCGTGACCCTCGTGGAGGACAAGAGGGCGGGCGGCCGGTGAGCGAAACGCCCTCCCTCAAGGGTGCGGCGGTCGGCCGGCGGATCGGGATCGGGCTCATGTACGGGCTCTGGAAGCCCCGTGTGCTCGGCGCGTGGAAGGTACCGGCCTCCGGGCCGCTCATCCTGGCCGTCAACCACTCCCACAACGTCGACGGGCCCATGGTCATGGGCACCGCGCCGCGGCCCGTGCACTTCCTGATCAAGAAGGAAGCGTTCGTCGGCCCGCTCGGCCCCTTCCTGGAAGGGATCGGGCAGGTCAAGGTCGACCGCTCCGGTGCCGACCGGGAGGCCGTCACCCGCGCCCTGGGCGTCCTCGGTGACGGCGGAGTCCTCGGGATCTTCCCCGAGGGCACCCGGGGCGAGGGCGACTTCGCCTCGCTGCGCGCCGGCCTCGCCTACTTCGCGGTCCGCGGCGGAGCGCCCATAGTGCCCGTCGCGGTGCTGGGCAGCACCGAGCACCGTGGCAGGCTGGTCAAAGGACTGCCGCCCTTCAAGGGGCGGGTCGACGTCGTCTTCGGCGACGCCTTCGACGCGGGCGACGGCAGTGGCCGCCGCACCCGCACGGCGCTCGACGCGGCCACCGTACGCATCCAGGACCGGCTGACCCGCCACCTGGCCGACGCCAAGCGGCTCACCGGCCGCTAGGCGAGACTTGAACTCAGTAGTGGATCCGCGCGCTGCGGGTGCCACCGATCACCACGAACGACGAGGAACGGACTTCATGAACGACCAGCACGACCACGGAGCACTCGGAGACGCCGAGTACGCGGAGTTCATGGAGCTCGCCGCGGAAGAAGGCTTCGACATCGAGGACGTCGAAGGCGCGATCGAGGAGGCGGCCGCAGGCCCGCTTCCCGTCCTCGCCGTCGTCGGCCGCCCGAACGTCGGCAAGTCGACCCTGGTGAACCGCATCATCGGCCGCCGCGAAGCGGTGGTCGAGGACAAGCCGGGCGTCACCCGCGACCGCGTCTCGTACGACGCCGAATGGGCCGGCCGCCGCTTCAAGGTCATGGACACCGGCGGCTGGGAGCAGGACGTCCTCGGCATCGACGCGTCCGTCGCCGCCCAGGCCGAGTACGCCATCGAGACCGCCGACGCGGTCGTCTTCGTCGTGGACGCCAAGGTCGGCGCCACCGACACCGACGAGGCCGTCGTCAGGCTGCTGCGCAAGGCGGGCAAGCCCGTCGTGCTCTGCGCCAACAAGGTGGACGGCCAGAGCGGCGAAGCCGACGCGACCGCGCTGTGGTCGCTCGGCCTCGGCATGCCGCACCCGGTCTCCTCGCTGCACGGCCGCGGTACGGGCGACATGCTCGACGCCGTCCTGGAGGCCCTGCCCGAGGCCCCGCCGCAGACCTTCGGCTCCGCCGCCCCCGGCGGCCCGCGCCGGATCGCCCTCATCGGCCGTCCGAACGTCGGCAAGTCCTCGCTCCTGAACAAGGTCGCGAAGGAGGACCGGGTCGTCGTCAACGAGATGGCCGGCACCACCCGCGACCCGGTCGACGAGCTGATCGTGCTCGGCGGCATCACCTGGAAGTTCGTGGACACCGCGGGCATCCGCAAGAAGGTGCACCTCCAGCAGGGCGCCGACTACTACGCCTCCCTGCGCACGGCCGCCGCCGTCGAGAAGGCCGAGGTCGCGGTCATCCTGATCGACACGACCGAGAACATCAGCGTCCAGGACCAGCGCATCATCACCATGGCCGTCGAGGCCGGGCGCGCCATCGTCATCGCCTACAACAAGTGGGACGAGCTGGACGAGGAGCGCCGCTACTACCTCGAGCGCGAGATCGAGACCGAGATGCAGCAGGTCTCCTGGGCCCCGCGCGTCAACGTCTCCGCCCTCACCGGCCGTCACATGGACAAGCTGGTCCCGGCGATCGAGACCGCCCTGGAGGGCTGGGAGACGCGCGTCCCGACGGGCCGCCTGAACGCCTTCCTCGGCGAGATCGTCGCCGCCCACCCGCACCCGGTGCGCGGCGGCAAGCAGCCCCGCATCCTCTTCGGCACCCAGGCGGGCACCAAGCCGCCGCGCTTCGTCCTCTTCGCCTCGGGCTTCCTGGAGCACGGCTACCGGCGCTTCATCGAGCGCCGCCTGCGCGAGGAGTTCGGCTTCGAGGGCACCCCGATCCACCTCTCGGTGCGGGTGCGCGAGAAGCGCGGCTTCAACAAGAGCAAGAGCAACAAGCAGTAGTCGCACCCAGCGGGTGCACCGGGGTCAGTAGCCCCGGCGCGGAGCGGGCGGCAGGGCCGCCGGGATGTGCTGCATCCCGGTCTGGTGCTGCCGCCCGTTGCCGTATCCGGGGTTGGTGCCCGCGGTGGCGTAGCCCTGGGCGCCCTGGCCGGCGTAGGAGGGCTGGGGGACGTACGCGGGCTGGGGCGCGTACGAGGGCTGCCACGGGTCGGTCTGCCACGCGGAACCGTTCCAGCCGCTCGTGCTGGTCTGGCCGCTGTTGTACGCGCCCGGGTACCCGGTGGTGGCCAGTGCGCCGCCCGGAGCGGACGGGGCCGCCCCAAAGGCCGTGAAACCGAGGTCCTCCTCGCCGCTGCGGTCGCCCGGCAGGGCCCGGAAGGAGCGCAGGTACTCCGAGTACAGGGCGTCGAAGATCGGGGTGGGCGAGGGGGTGTGCGGCGCGGCGTGCGTCCCCTCCCGCGTCCCCTCCCGCGTCCATGCGGGGCGCATCGGGGGGATGGGGCTCGAAAAGGACGGGGCGCGGGAGGGATCGTATGAATGCACGTATCTGCCAACGAAACCGGCGCCCTGCGGATGCGGGGCGCCGGGGAGAAATCGCAGATCGCCGGGGGTGTGCGGGACGGACCGCGCACCCCCGGCGCACGCCATCGTCCGGCCCCCGCCCCGGACGGGTACGGGGCCGGGACCGGACGAGGGCAGTCCGGTGGGGGTGGGGCGGGGCTCAGGTGCCCGCGAGCGGCATGGAGGCCGCCACGAGCTTGCCGCCCGCCGCGGCCTTGTCGAGCGCGTCGCGCAGCAGGTCCTCGCGGGGCTGCTGGCCGATCGAGCCGACGGGGGCGGCGTAGACGAGCACGCGCTGGGTCTTGTTGACGGCGGCCCGCCAGCCGTCGGTGACCGAGAGCGCCTTGTGGGCCTGCCACCAGGAGGTGGGGGCGCCGCCGTCGATGCCGGGCTGGAGCACGGCGTGCAGCAGGCCCGCGGCGAGCAGCACCGACCAGCCGGACAGCTGCGAGGGCAGCGTGGAGGTGTCGGTGACCGGGACGAAGCCCTGCTCGATGAGGAGGGGCAGGAAGTCGTCGCCGGGGCCGTCGGTGCCGGGGCGGGCGATCGGCGCGGTCGGCTCGACCACGAGCGCGGGGTGCAGCTCGCCGCCGATCAGGACCAGCCCGCTGGTGATGCCGAGGACGGCCTGGCCGCCCGGTACGGCCTGGGGGACGTCGGGGGCGGCGAACGCGTCGCCGGGGCCCTCGGCGGCCGGGTCGGTGCCGGTGATGCTGCGGACGGCGCCCTGGAGCTGGGCCTCGGAGACGTTGACCACCTGCGAGGGGATGCACAGGGCGTGGGCGAAGGCGAGGACCGCGGTCTCCTCGCCGACGAACAGCACCGTGCTGGTCTGCTCGCGCTCCGAGTCCCCCGGGGTCCGGCACGAGGTGCAGTCGTAACTGCTCGGGGCCTGGTCACCGGCGAGCAGCCGGTTGGCTTCTTCGTCGCCGATCTCGGCGCGTACGTCATCACTGACCTCGAGCATGCGCGGCACGGAGTGACTCCTCGGACTACGACGGACCGGTGGGCCGTTCCGTCTCGGCGTGCGGGACCGGGCGGTTCCCGGCTCGCCGGGATCAACGGGGGAGTGACGGCCGGGGTCACGCCGGATGAGGGAACGGATTCGAACCTGACCCCCGGACGAGTGAACGGGCTGAACGGAGCGTTGCTTTCATGCCAACTCTTTTCCCTTTGTGCTCAGTTGGCGGCGTGGAATGCGCGATTCGCGAGGGCGGGGTGATCGGCCTTCCGGGTGGCCGCGCGGGGGCCGCCGCGTGGCGGGGCGGGGGTGCGAGGGGGGCTGCGTAGCGTGATCAGATGCCCACATTCCGGATCCGGGCGGCCGTGTTGGTGGCTGCCGCGCTGGTGTTCGTACCGTCGGCGGCCTCGCGCGGTTACGCGTCGGCCCCACCACCGCCCGCGCCGGGGCCCGCCGGGGTCTCGGCCGTCGGTGCGCCGGGGACGATCGGGAAGGGGGCCGGGGACTGCGGGCCCGGCGGCCAGTGGCCGTGGGACTGCGTGGCCGATTGCGAGAGCACGGGCCGCTGGAACGTCAACACCGGCAACGGCTTCTACGGCGGGCTCCAGTTCTGGCAGCCCACCTGGGAGGAGCACGGCGGGCTCCGCTACGCGCCGCGCGCGGACCTCGCTCCGCGGGAGCAGCAGATCCGGGTGGCGGAGGACGTCCTGGGGACGCAGGGGTGGGAGGCGTGGCCGGTGTGCTCGAAGCGGTACGGGTTGGTGGGGCGGATGCATGTGGTGCGGGGCGGGGATTCCTTGGACTCGATTGCTCGGTTGCATCGGGTGCGGGGTGGGTGGCGGGGGCTGTACGAGGCGAACCGGGGGGTGATCGGGGACCGGCCGGAACTCCTGGCGGTGGGCACGCTCCTGACCCTCCCCCCATCCACCCCGCCCCCGGTGGCCGTGCCGCCGACGCCGACGCCGCGCGTCCCCTGACGACGCCTCAAACGCCGGCGGGGCTGGTGTGGGCGGGCCGATTCAGCCCGCCCGGCGTTTGAGGGCCCGCCGGAGGCGACATTGGTCGCATGGCGTTCGGGGGTGGGGTGGCGAGCGGTTCGTGGTGCCTCCGGCGGCGCCTCAAACGCCGGCGGGGCTGGGATGGCCGGGCCTGATCCAGCCTGCCCGGCGATTTCGGGCCCGCCGGAGGCGCTATGGCGGGGCTGGTGTGGGTGGGCCGATTCAGCCCGCCCGGCGATTGAGGGCCCGCCGGAGGTCAGATCCGCCGTACGGGGTTCGGGGGGTGGGGTGGCGAGCGGTTCGTGGTGCCTCCGGCGGCGCCTCAAACGCCGGCGGGGCTGCAATGGGCCGGCGGGGCTGGGGTGGCTGGGCCTGATTTGGGCTGCCTGGCGATTGAGGGGCCTGGGGTGGGGCGCTGGCAGACTCGGGGGCATGTTGGAGAGTTCCGCTCGGTTGTTGCGGCTGTTGGGCCTGTTGCAGGCGCAGCGGGAATGGACCGGGTCCGGCCTCGCGGAGCGGCTCGGGGTGACCCCCAGGACCGTACGGCGCGACGTGGACCGCCTCCGCGAGCTGGGCTACCCGGTCGACGCCAGCCCCGGCACCGGCGGCGGCTACCGGCTCGGCGCCGGAGCCGAGCTGCCCCCGCTGCTGCTGGACGACGACGAGGCCGTGGCGGTCGCGATCGGGCTGCGGACCGGCATCGAGGAGGCCTCCGTACGCGCCCTGGCCAAGCTGGAGCGGGTGCTGCCGGCGCGGCTGCGCCACCGGGTCCCGGCCCTCGACGCCGGCCCGGACCCCTCCGTGCTGGCCGAGCTGGCGGCCCTGTGCCGGGACGGCGAACGGCTGCGCTTCGGCTACCGGGACCACGCCGGCGCGAGCACCCGCCGCACCGTCGAGCCGCACCGCCTGGTGTGCACCGAGCGCCGCTGGTACCTGGTCGCCTGGGACCTGGAGCGCGCCGCCTGGCGCACCTTCCGCGCGGACCGGATCGAGCCGAGTCCCCCGCACGGCCCCCGCTTCACCCCGCGCCCGCCACCGGCCGAGGGCGTCTCCCACCGCGGGTGCGCGGCGCGGGCCGTGGTGCGGCTGCGGCTGCCGGCCGAGGAGGCGGCGCGGACCATCGGGCCCTCGGACGGGGCGCTGGAGCCGCTGGACGCGCACAGCTGCCTGCTGCGCACCGGAGCGGTCAGCCTGGACGTGTTGGTGATTCACCTCATGCTGCTCGGATGCGAGTTCGAGGTCGTGGAGCCTCCCGAGCTCACCGCGCGGATCAGGGCGGCGCGGGACCTGCTCGGGCGCGCCGTGGGGCCGGCGGACGGGACGGACTCCCCGCGCGTGGAGAAAGGGTGAAGGTGCGTCGGGCAATGCGGACCCGGAATTCCGGGGGTCCGGACGGGAATTGCAATGAGCCTTCGTCCCGGGCGTGTCGCGGGCCGGTAAACAATTGCCGGGAGGAACTCGCCAGGCGGAACGACTGTCGGCAATCCGTGACACAAGCGTGACCCGGTTTGGACGAACACCTGGGCGTTCGGCTGACGCACGACTGCCGCGGTCCGGAGGATGATCCGGCTCGCGGCAGTCGGGTGGAGCGTGGAACGGGGCTCGGGCGGGATCGGGCTGTGCGTACCGTGCTCTCGCCCGGGCGCCGGGTCAGCCGCCGGCCACCGGGCGGGCCGCCGGGTTGCGTCCGGTCCGGTCGCGGTCGGTGTGCGGCGGGCGACGGCTGCCCGCCGGGGTGACCGGGGTCCGCTCCGAGCGGATGACGTGCGGCCGGGCGCCCACGTGCGGCGCCGCCGTACGGGTCGCGGTGGCGTGGCCGGCGCCCGCGGGCACCGCGGCGGGCTCCTCGGACACCGGAAGCGCCTCGGCCGCCCGCTGGACGAACACCTTGGCCTGGGCGGACAGCGGGGCGACGGGCAGTGCGGTCGCGCCCTCGCCGTTCCGGCGGCGCAGGCGCCAGGCGACGCGCTGCTCCATGATGAAGGCCTCGGCCCGGGCGATGAAGGGCTCGAACCACGGCAGGGCGAGCAGCACCAGCAGACCGGCGGCCCAGCCGAGCAGCACGTCGCTGACCCAGTGCGTACCGAGGTAGACGGTGGTGGCGCCGACGCTGAGGGCGACGATCGCGGAGGCCGTCGACAGCACCCGTCGGGTGACTCCGGTGGAGGCCAGGTAGGCCAGGATCCCCCAGGTCACGACGGCGTTGGCGGTGTGGCCGGAAGGAAATATATCGCCGCCGCCGAACATCTCGGCCGAGCCGATCTGGGTCGCGTAGTGCGGGCCGAGGCGGCCGAGGCCGAGCTTCACCGAGCCCACGGTCACGTTGAGCGCGAGCAGGGCCACGCCGAGCGTGATCAGCGGGCGCAGGGTGTGCTGGCGCCAGCAGCGCCAGCCGAGCCAGGCCATGACCATCATCGAGGTGGGGCCGCGCTGGCCCAGCACCACGAGGTAGTCGAGGAAGGCGTGCACCTGCGGCCACTGCTCGTACGGCCGGAAGAACATGAGCTGCCAGTCGAGCCGCACCAGCCACGAGGTGGTCAGTACGCCGATCACGATCGCCAGGTAGAACACGAGCGTCGCGCCGAAGAGCACGACACGGTGCCGGCTCATCTGCGGCACTTGCAGATGAGCCGGTCGTTCGGGTTCCCGGTCCAGGCGGGCGAACACCCGCTCCAGACGGGTGAAAATTTGGTCAGTACGCACCCAATCGACGTTACCGCGCGCCGATGGGCCGCCCGGTCGAATCCCGGGCTTTGTGATGACCATGTGATGTGGAGTTGGTCTCGTTCGGGTCTTTATTCCCCGGAATGCGGCAATGTCCTGAGGCTCGACTGCCGGAACGTGATCCACATGTGTCCTGAATAAGGTGACACACTTATCGGGATTTTATGGGGTCGGGAGCAATTACTTTGCACAAAGATGGATCGGAATTCCCCCTTCCGTTAGCCGGATCCCGTTACGGCGGGCCCGACCCGTTCAGCCACCAGGCGCCGTAGACCGCCGAGGCCAGGGCCAGCGCCCCCACCATGGCGGCCGCCCGCCCGGTCCGCCGGCGGGCCAGGGCCACCGCGACCGGCAGCAGCAGCGGAAAGGCCGGCAGCAGTAGGCGGGGCTTGGATCCGAAGTATCCCGAGGCACACAGTGCCAGGGCCACCACGATCCCGCCGTAGACCAGCAGGGCCGCGGGCTGCCGCTGGCGCACGCACGCCGCGCACAGCCACAGCACCAGCGCGACCCCCGCCAGCAGCCCCAGGCCCGCCAGCACCCCGGGCAGCGTGGCCGAGCCCAGTCGACCCCCGATGAAACGCGCGAAGGCCCAGCCGCCGTCGAAGCCGTTGCCCCAGCCGGCCTGCACGTCCAGGTAGCCGAAGAGCCCGCGCCCGGTGTGCGCGCCGACCCACAGGACGTAGGCCGCCGCCCCCAGCGGGGCCAGCGCCGCCCCGACCGCCGTCCGCCAGCCGCCCCCGCCGCGCCGCCGGGCCAGTACGGCCGCCACCCAGACCGCCGCGACCACCGCGGCCCCGACCGGCCGGGTCAGCCCCGCCAGCGCGGCCAGCGCGCCCGCCCACACCCAGTTGCCGCGCAGCACCCCGTACAGGGCCCAGGCGGCCAGCGCCGTGAAGAGGGCCTCGCTGTAGGCCATGGACTGCACGATCCCGACCGGCAGCGCGGCCCAGAGCGCCACCGCCAGCACCCCGGCCCGGCGCCCGTACAGCAGGTCGACGACCGCGAAGATCCCCCAGGCCGCGGCCAGGGACGCCGTCCACGCCACCACCAGCCCCGCATCGCCGTACGCCATGCCGGTCGGCGCCGACACCGCCCGCTCCAGCCACGGCAGCAGCGGGAAGAAGGCGAGGTTCGAGTGGACGTCGCCGTTGGCCAGCACCACCTCGTACCCGTAGCCCTCGCCCGCGACCCGCGCGTACCAGAGGGAGTCCCAGCGGGCGGAGAGCAGCGTGTGCGCGCTGCTGCCCGCGGCCAGCCCCCACAGCCAGAGCGCGAGCAGACCCAGGGCCCGCAATGCGGCGAAGGCGGCCAGCGCGGGCGCGACCCGGCGCGGGGTCGGGGCCGGCGCGGGGTCGGGGGTGGGCTCGGGCGGCCGGTTCGCGGGGTGCGGTGGCGCGGGCGGGGCGGGTGGGGCGTGATCGTTCACGGGATCGATTATCCGGGCCGGCGGAGCGGACCACGGCCCGTGACCTGGCGTGTACGCCGGTGGGGGAGGGGGAAGGGGGGAGCTGCGCCGTGACGTACCGCACCGCGCGGACGTGATCGGGATGAGAGCTTGGCCACGTCGGCGCCGGCTCGAACTCGCGTACGCTGTCCGTTCACTCGCGCGTCGATGCCGGACCCCGTGGGCCGCCGCCCTCCGCGGCCGTCGGACGCTGGTCCGCCGCGGCGAGGGCTCATCTGGGAGGTAGATGCATGTCGGGGACGAACACCCTCCGGCAGCGGATCGGCGCGCTCGCGGGAGGCGCCAACCGCTGGGCCGTACTGGCCGTCCTCTGCGTCAGTCTGCTCCTCGTCGCGCTCGACGCGACGATCCTGCACGTCGCCGTCCCCTCGGTCACCGAGGACCTGCGCCCCGGCTCGATCGAGCTGCTGTGGATCGTCGACGCCTACCCCCTGGTCTGCGCCTCGCTGCTGATCCTCTTCGGCACCCTCGGGGACCGGGTCGGCCGCCGGCGGATCCTGCTGCTCGGCTACGGGCTCTTCGGCGTGGCCTCGGTGATCGCCGCCCTCGCCGACAACGCCCAGGTGCTCATCGCCGCGCGCGCCCTGCTCGGCATCGGCGGCGCGATGATCATGCCCGCCACCCTGTCGATCCTGCGCACGGTCTTCCCCGACCGCCGCGAGCGGGCCCTCGCGATAGGGATCTGGACCGCGGTCGCCGCCGTCGGCGCGGCCAGCGGTCCCGTCATCGGGGGCTTCCTCGTCCAGCACTTCTGGTGGGGCTCCGTCTTCCTGATCAACATCCCGCTGATGGCGCTGATCCTGCCGCTGGGGCGGTGGCTGCTGCCCGAGTCCAAGGGAGCCGACGACGGGCCCTGGGACGTGCTCGGTGCGCTGATGGCCGCCGGGGGCGTGCTCGGCACGGTGCTCGGGGTCAAGCGCGCGGGCGCCGACCGGACCTTCCTGGAGGTCGGGGCGGTGGTCCCGGTGCTGATCGGGGCCACCCTCCTGGTCTTGTTCGTCCGCCGGCAGAGGCGGCGCGAGCACCCGCTGATCGATATCGGGATGTTCTCCCGGGTGGCCTTCTCCACCTCCGTGGCCTGCATCGTGCTCGCCATGCTGGCGCTGGTCGGGCTGGAGCTGATCGCCGTCCAGTACCTCCAGCTGGTGCTGCACCTGAGCCCGCTGGAGACGGGGCTGCGGCTGCTGCCGCTCACCTTCGCGGCGATGGCGGCGGGCGCCACCGGCTCGTACACCCTCCAGCGGGTCGGCCCGCGCGCGATGGTCTCGCTGGGCTTCACGCTCACCGCGTGCTCCGTGCTGCTGCTGACGCTGATGGGGCTGGACGACCGGCCCTGGCTGCTCACCTTCGGCTTCGTGCTGCTCGGCTTCGGGCTGCAGACCACGCTCTTCGCGGCCTACGAGTCCATGCTGAGCGAGGCTCCGGCCAGCAAGGCGGGGGGCGCGGCGGCGATCGGCGAGACCTCCTACCAGCTGGGTGCGGGGATGGGCATCGCGCTGCTCGGCAGCGTGATGAACGCGGCCTACATCCCCGGGCTGCGGGAGGTTCCCGGGGTCTCGGCGGTCGATTCCGGGCGGGCCTCGAACTCGCTCGGCGAGGCGTACCAGGTCGCGCGGAGCCTGGGCGGGTCGGCGGGGGAGACGCTCTACTCCGCGGCCCGGCACTCCTTCGTGCACGGGCTGCACGTGACGTTGTTGGTGAGTGCGGGGCTGTTGTTCGCGGGGGCGGCGATGGCGTTGAAGTTGCCGCGGGGGTTGGAGGTCGAGCCGGGTTCTGCCGAGCCGGTGCGGATCCCCGGGCAGGCGGGGCCCTGTCCGGACCCGGTCGCGGGTCCCTCCGCCCAACGCTCCTCCTGACCCCGGAGCCCCGGACCCCGCGCCTCGAACGCCGGCGGGGCTGAGATGGGGGGTGGGGGTGGACCCGGGGTGTGAACGGTGGCTAACTTGCAGCGCTAGGTTTTGTTTCCAGGTGCGCCGGGAGGCCCTCGTGTCCGCGTCGAAAACGCCGTTCGTCCCCACCGATCCCCTCGGGCTCGACGAGCTGCTGAGTCCCGAGGACCTCGCGGTGCGGGACACCGTACGGGGCTGGGCCGCCGACCGCGTGCTGCCGTACGTCGCCGAGTGGTACGAGAAGGGCGAGCTGCCCGGGATCCGGGAGCTGGCCCGCGAGCTGGGCGCGATCGGCGCGCTCGGCATGTCCTTGACCGGGTACGGCTGCGCGGGCGCCAGCGCCGTCCAGTACGGGCTGGCCTGCCTGGAGCTGGAGGCCGCCGACTCGGGGATCCGCTCCCTCGTCTCCGTACAGGGCTCGCTCGCCATGTACGCGATCTGGAAGTACGGCTCCGAGGAGCAGAAGCGGCGCTGGCTGCCCGGCATGGCCGCCGGTGAGCTCATCGGCTGCTTCGGGCTGACCGAGCCGGACGTGGGCTCGGACCCCGCCGCGATGCGCACCCACGCCAAGCGCGACGGCGCCGACTGGGTGCTGAACGGGCGCAAGATGTGGATCACCAACGGCTCGGTCGCGGCCGTCGCCGTGGTCTGGGCGCAGACCGACGAGGGGATCCGCGGCTTCGCCGTGCCCACCGACACCCCGGGGTTCTCGGCGCCCGAGATCAAGCACAAGTGGTCGCTGCGCGCCTCGGTGACCAGCGAGCTGGTCATGGACGACGTACGCCTGCCCGCGGACGCGGTGCTGCCCGAGGTCGTCGGCCTGCGCGGGCCGCTCGGCTGCCTCAGCCACGCGCGGTACGGGATCGTCTGGGGGTCCATGGGGGCGGCGCGCGCCAGCTTCGAATCGGCCCTCGGCTACGCGAAGACGCGCGAGCAGTTCGGGAAGCCGATCGGCGGCTTCCAGCTCACCCAGGCCAAGCTCGCGGACATGGCCCTGGAGCTGCACAAGGGCATCCTGCTGGCCCACCACCTGGGGCGCCGCATGGACGCGGGCACCCTGCGGCCGGAGCAGATCAGCTTCGGCAAGCTCAACAACGTCCGCGAGGCGATCGAGATCTGCCGCACCGCGCGGACCGTCCTCGGCGCGAACGGGATCTCCCTGGAGTACCCCGTCATGCGGCACGCCACCAACCTCGAATCGGTGCTCACCTACGAGGGCACCGTCGAGATGCACCAGCTGGTCCTGGGCAAGGCACTCACCGGCCTCGACGCCTTCCGGTGAGCGCCCTGCTCAGCTCTGGTTGAAGAAGTCGCGGGTGCGCCCGCCGGACTCGCCGCTGACGATCTGGGTGTCGGCCGGGGTCAGCAGGAAGACCCTGGTCGCCACCCGCTCGATCGAGCCGCGCAGGCCGAAGGTCAGGCCGGCCGCGAAGTCGACCACGCGCTTCGCGTCGCCCGGGTCCATCGAGGAGAGGTTCACGATCACGGGCACGCCCTCGCGGAACAGCTCGCCGATGCCCCGCGCGTCGCGGAAGCCGTCAGGGGTCACCGTGGCGATCCGCCGGCCCTGCTCGACGGCCGACTCGGACGCCACCTGGACCCGCGGGTCGGTGACCCACTGCTCGCGCTCCACACCGCCCGTGTGGTTGCTCTGCGCCGCGGCCTCCGCGTACTCGTCGTCGTAGTACCGCTCGTCACCGCTGTCCTCAACGAGACCCAACCAGGCACTCGCCTTGCGTACCGAACCCATGGACGCCTCCTTTCACCGGGGGTCTGTCTGTCATCTTCTCCGCGTCCCTATGGTCGACCATGATGCTGACAACGCGCCAAGTGGATAGTCGCCGCGCAGGGGTTTCGTGACGGTACTGGTGCAGAACATCCGGTGCGGGCCAAGGTTCCAGGCGTCTACCCGCTGCTGACTGAGTGAAAATACGATCGCTGCATCTGTTCAGGTGACCGCAGGGGGCGTACGGGTGAAGGACCTGGCTCGATACGATGCCCCGCACGCACGCGCTTGACACACGGGGGAACCACTTGTTCGGCATCGTCAGACCCTGCACGCACCGGCTCGGGGACCGGTTCAAGACGGAATGGATGGCCCATCTCTGCGGGCTGTGCCTGGCACTTCGCGGGGACCACGGTCAGTTCGCACGGGTCGTCACCAACTACGACGGGCTGCTCGTCTCCGTTCTGACGGAGGCTCAGTCCGGACCGGCCCCGGGCTCCCGGCGCACGGCGGGCCCCTGCCCGCTGCGCGGGATGCGCACCGCGCCGGTGGCCAACGGCGAGGGCGCGCGGCTGGCCGCCGCCGTCTCCCTGGTGCTCGCCTCGGCGAAGGTGCGGGACCACGTGGCCGACCGGGACGGTCTGTTGGCGCGGGCTCCGCTGGCCGCCGCCGCGCGCACCGTGGCCCGGCGCTGGGACCGCGCCGGCGCGCGCACCGGGGCCTCGCTCGGCTTCGACACCGCGGTGCTCGTGGACGCGGTGGACCGGCAGGGCGACATCGAGGCGCTGGCCGGGCTCGGCACTCCGGTGCTGCGGGTGACCGAGCCGACCGAGACCGCCACGGCCGCCGCCTTCGCCCATACCGCGACCCTGGCCGGCCGGCCAGGCAACGCCCCCGCCCTCGCGGAGGCGGGCCGGTACTTCGGCCGGCTCGCGCACCTGCTGGACGCGGTGGAGGACCAGGCCGCCGACGCCGTGGCCGGGGCCTGGAACCCGCTGACGGCCACCGGAACCTCGCTGGTCGAGGCCCGGCGGCTGTGCGACGACGCCCTGAGCGGGATCCGGCTGGCCCTGCGGGAGGTCGAGTTCGTGGACGCGGGGCTCGCGCACCGGCTGCTGGTGCACGAGCTGCGGACCTCGGTGGACCGGGCCTTCGGGACCAGCTCCTGCGGGCACGCGGGCAGCGCCGCCGCCGGCCACGCGCACGCGCACGGCCAGGGGCAGGGCCAGGGCTTCGGCGCGGCGCCGCCCGGCTGGGACGCGGGGAGCGGGGGCCCGTACGGGAACGGCGCCCAGGGCGGGAACCCGTACGGCGCGAACCCCTACGGCGCGAACCCGTACGCGCCGACCGCGCCCGGTGGCCCCGCGGCGCCCCCGCCGATGGGCCCGGGCGGGGGCGGGGGCGGCTGGGGCGGCGGTCCGGGCGGCTCCGGCGGCCTGCCGCCGCAGAAGCCGCGACGCGGCCTGCTGGCGGGCTGCGCGGTGGCCATCGGGCTCTTCTGCACCTGCCAGATCTGCTGCACCGACTTCGAGGACCCCTGGTCCCGCAAGAAGCGGGACGCCTGGTGCGACAACTGCGATTGCGACTGCTGCAACTGCGACTGCGGGTGTTGCGGTGACGGCAGCTGCTGTGACGGCTGCGACTGCTGCGACTGCGGGTGCGACTGCTGACGGCGCCCTGAGGCGGCGTCAGGGCGGGTCCGTACGGCGTACCTTGCGACGTCGGTGGGCCCGATCCGCGGCGGCGGTATGGAAATGTGACCGCATGGTCTCTGACGTAATGGGCGCCACGGGCACAACAGGCACAGCAGGCACAACAGGCGCAACGGAGACGGCCGACGCCGTCGCCGCCTGGGAGCGCTGGCACGCGCACCGGGTGGAGGCGGTGTCCGGTCCCTACGGCCCCCTGGCCCTCACCGGCACGCACTGGCTCACCGATCACCCGGAGGGTCGAATTCCGGACGTTCCGGGGCGGTGGCGCGAGACGGACGCCGGAGTCCTCCTCGCCGCCGGCCCCGGCGACGGGCTGACCCTCGACGGCGAGGACTTCGCCGGCGAGGCGGTGCTCGGCGCCGACGACGGCCCGCCGTCGGCCTCCCGGGTCGCGGCGGGCGCGGTCCGGCTGGTGGTGATCCGGCGCGAGGGGGCGTGGGCGGTCCGCGGCTACGACCCGGACGCCCCGGCCCGCAGCGCCTTCACGGCGATCGAGGCCACCCCCCACGACCCGGCGTACGTGCTCCCCGGGCGCTTCCGGGCGTACGACGAGGACCGGACGGTACAGGTCGAGAACGCCGACGGGCGCGCCCGCGGGCTCGGCCTCGGCGGCGAACTCGCCTTCGAGTACCGCGGCTCCCCGCACGCCCTCCAGGTCGCCGTGGACGAGGACGACGGCAGCCTGTGGGCCGTCTTCGGCGACGCCACCGGCGGGCGCGGCAGCTACCGCTTCCGGTTCCTGCGCCCCGGAGTCCCGGCGGCCGATGGTTCGATCACGGTCGACCTGAACCGGGCGCTGCTGCCTCCCTGCGCCTTCGCGGACCACTTCATCTGCCCGTTCCCGCCGCCCGGGAACACCCTGCCCTTCGAGGTCGCCGCAGGTGAACGGCGGCTGGAATCAGCCCTTGCTACCGGTATCTGACGCCACCACACTCCCGGTCAGTGCTTGTCAGGTGCACGGCCAGGATCCCCAGTCCGCCGCGCCCCGATTCCCTCCGGGAGGACGAGAAATGAGCTTCAAGCACATCCCCCACATCCCCCACGCCCCCATCCCCTCAGCGCCCCGCGGGCGCACCCGCGCCCGCAACCGGCTCGCGGTGCTCGCCGCGGGCCTCGCAGCCGTCGCCGCCTTCACCGTCCCCGCGACGGCCAGCGCCAGCTCCGAGGCCGACTCGGGCGGCCTGAGCGCCGACCGGCTCGCCGCCGTCGGCGCAGCCGTCCAGCGCGCCGACGTCGCGGGCACCGCCTGGTACACCGACCCGGCCACCGGCACCCTCGTGGTGAGCGCCGACTCCACCGTCTCCGCCACCGACCTCGCCAGAATCAAGCGCGAGGCCGGGACGGACGCCGGAGCCCTGCGCGTGGAGCGCACCGCGGGCACCTTCCGCAAGCTGCTCTCGGGCGGCGACGCCATCTACGCGTCGAGCTGGCGCTGCTCGCTGGGCTTCAACGTCCGCAGCGGGAGCACCTACTACGCGCTCACCGCCGGCCACTGCACCGACGGCGCCGGCACCTGGTGGACCAGCTCCTCGCACACCACCACCGTCGGCAGCACGGTCGGCTCCAGCTTCCCGGGCAACGACTACGGGCTCATCAAGTACGCGAGCAACTCGCCCGTGCCGCCCGGAACCGTCGGCAGCCAGGACATCACCAGCGCGGCCAACGCCACCGTCGGCATGTCCGTGACCCGGCGCGGCTCCACCACCGGCATCCACAGCGGCTCGGTGCAGGCCCTCAACGCCACCGTCAACTACGGCGGCGGCGACATCGTCTCCGGCCTGATCCGCACCAACGTCTGCGCAGAACCGGGCGACAGCGGCGGCCCGCTCTACTCCGGCACCCGGGCCATCGGCCTGACCTCCGGCGGCAGCGGCAACTGCTCCAGCGGCGGCACCACGTTCTTCCAACCGGTGACCGAGGCCCTCTCCGCCTACGGGGTCAGCGTCTACTGACCGCGGCTCGTCCCGCGCGCCCCCGTGCGCACCCTGGACGTCCCCCCGCCTTCTGGGAGGATGTCGTGGACGTCCAGGGTTCGGCCGTCCACGGGGGAGGCTCGGCTATGAAACGCATCGGGGTGACCGGCCACCGGTCCCTTCCCGACGAGGTGATCGCCCACGTCGAGGACGGGCTGCGGGCCGTGCTCGACGGCCACGACGGCCCGCTGGAGGCGCTGTCCAGCCTCGCGGAGGGAGCGGACCAGCTCTTCGCCGACATCGCGCTCCAGTGCGGGGCCGACCTCACGGTGGTGATCCCCAGCGACGACTACGAGGCCACCTTCGGCGGCGGCGCGCCGCTCGCCGGCTTCCACCGGTTGCGGGGACTGGCCACGCAGGAGGTCCGGCTCGACTTCGCCCGCTCCACGGACGAGGCGTACTACGCGGCGGGCACCTTCATCGCCGACAGCTGCGACCGGCTCGTCGCCGTCTGGGACGGCCTCCCGGCCCGCGGGCACGGCGGCACGGGCGAGATCGTCGCCTACGCACGGGCCCTCGGCAAGCCCGTCACCGTGCTGTGGCGGGCGGGCGTCGTACGGGACTGACCCGGTCGTACGACGCCCGCCTTCCGGTGCCTCAACTGCTGTGCCGGGCCAGCCAGTCCGTGTGCTGCGGGGAGACGTAGCGCTCGGTCTCGTAGACCGCGGACGGCCACTGCGTCTCCGTGATCGTCGTCTGCATCACCACCATCATCGCGGACAGGTCCTGCTCGATCAGGGTGTGCGCCTCGATCAGCGGATGGTGGCGGCGCACCTCGTTCCAGGCGATCCCGGCCGCCGCGGCGGCGCTCAGCAGCGCCGTCAGCCGCGTCCCCGGCCCCGACCCGAAGGCCCCGAGCAGCGCGAACAGCAGCGCCACGCAGGTCAGCAGCACGATCGACCACGACCACACCGCCGTGGCCCGCCGCGACACCTCCGTCTTGCGCTGGTACCACTTGCGCTGCTCGATCAGCCGGTCCCGCACGTACGTCTCGCGCCGCACCTGGTAGTCGAGGCCCCGCAACCGGTGCATCGCCCCGGTGATCTCCCCGCCCTCGGGCAGCATCCCGGAAGCGCGCGGATCCTCCCAGCCCATCTTGCGCAATTCGTCCAGACCCGCCTCCAGCCGGGTCCCGTACACCTGCGCCACGCCCGCCACGTCGCTGCCGAAGGGCGCCCCGTGGACGGCGTACCGCCAGGCCAGCGACTTGATGAACTCCGCCGCGCTGCGGTTGAGCTGCCACTGCGGGCGGGCCCGGCGCCGGGTGGCGCGCATCCCGACCGCGAGCACCCCCGCGTACGCCAGCGCGCTCAGCATCCCGAACAGGTGCAGCGACCCGATCCGGTCGGCCGAGGACGGCAGCGCCGCGGCCGCCGCGGCCGTCACGAGCAGCAGCAACTGCGCCCGGGTGGCCTGCGTGGACTCCCGCTGTCGGGAGATCGCCGCCTGGTCGGTGTGGTGGAAGAGGGCCGGCAGGTCTTCGTTTCGAAAGGTCATGCTGTCGGTCACAGCGAACCCCCCAGTCTGCTGTCCAGTGGTGCGCGGTGGGGGGGGGGGGGGGGGGGCGGGCCCCCCCCGCCCCCCCCCCCCGCGGGGGTGGGACAGCGCACAGGCCCGCGACCAGGGGGGTCTAAAGGGTGCTTGTCGTGTCTGGAGGGGAGGA
>NZ_JBVHUE010000030.1:19975-119701 GCF_055565515.1 Streptomyces sp. NPDC028419
GAGTCTCTCCCCCTTCCCCACCCCCCCCCCCCCCCCCCCCTTCTCTTTTTCCCCTCCCCCCCCCCCCCCCCCCCCCCCCCCCCCCCCCCCCCCCCCCCGCCCGCGGGCGGTCACACCGCCAGCGGCTCCAGGTCGCGGTGGACCCGGCGCTCGTCGCGTGCGTAGCGGGTCAGGCCGTGTTCCTCGCCCAGGAGCCTCGTCAGCTCGTTCACCGCTTCCGTGCGGACCCGTGCGGCCTCCTCCTTGCGGCCCATCGAGTCGAGGCTGACCGCCATGTTGGAGGCGCTCGCCAGGGTTTCGGGGTGGTGTGCGCCGAGCGCCTCGCGCAGCCGCATCACCGCCATCCGCTCCAACTCCAGCGCTCCCTCCGGATCGCCCAGGTCGGCCAGCGTGTTCGCCAGGTTCAGGTGGGCGAAGATGGTGTGCGGGTGGTTGTCGCCGAGCACCTCGCGCATGTGCCGGATCACGTGGCGCAGCATGGTCTCGGCCGTCTCCGCGGCTCCCGAACCCCAGTGGAAGACGGCGAGGTTGTTGAGCGCGGCCAGCGTGTACGGGTGCCGTTCGCCCGGCACCTTCATGTACTCGTCGACGACCTCCTGCGCCAGGTCCCGCGCCCCCGCCGAGTCCCCGACGGCGAACATGTCGGCGGCCAGGTTGAGTTCGCAGGCCAGCAGGTCCGGATTGACCGAGGTGTACTTGGCCCGGTAGCGGTTGCGGGTGGCGGTGGTCAGCCGCCGCGCGTCCTCCAACTCGCCGGCCCGGCGCAGCGATACGGCCAGCGACTTCGCGGCGGCGAGGGTGCCCGGGAAGGCGCGCCCCAACTGCCGCTTGTAGATCTCGTAGGTCCGGCTCAGCAGCTGCACCGAGTCGTCGTAGCGGCCCACCTCCCGCAGGTCGCGGGCCAGGCTCTGGGCCGAGGAGAGGGTGTACGGGTGGTCCGGGCCGAGCACCTCGGTGCGCCGGTCGAAGACCTCCTGGTCGATCTCGCGGGCCCGGGCGTACTGCCCGACCATGCGCAGGTTCAGCGCCAGGTTGTTCGCGGCCGCCAGGGTCCGGGGGTGCGACTCGTGGAAGATCTGGCTGAAGCCCTCGTGCGCGGCCGTCGCCAGCTCCATCGCCTCGCCGTAGCGGCCGAGGGTGCCCAGGTCCATCGCCAGACCGCTGGTGGTCATGTAGGTGTGCGGGTGCGAGGGGCCGAGCGCGGTGCGCTGGCGCTCCAGGGTGACCTCGTCCAGCTCCTTGGCCTCCACGAACCGCCCCTGCGAGCGCAGGATGTTGGACAGGTGGAAGCGCAGGTACAGGTACTGCAGGTCGTCGCCGCCCAGGGTCTCCTTCCAGGTCTCGCGCAGCTCCTCGCCCAGCTGGTAGGCCGCCTTGAAGTCACCCCGCTTCCACAGGTAGCGGACCCGGTCGATCAGCAGCCGCCGGGTCTCCGGCTCCTTGCAGAAGCGGGCCTCGGACGGGGTCAGGTGCGGCCAGATGGTGTTGAACCGCGGCCACGTCTCCGGGTTGTCTATCGGCTCGTCGTCGTCCGGCCGGGCGCCCGCCAGGATCCGGTGCACCGCGTGCCGGGCCTCGCGCTGCTCCTCCTCGGTCAACTGGGCCCGGATCACGGCCTGGACCAGGCGGTGCACCTGGATGCTGTTGCTGACCTGGTCGACCTTGGCCATCGCGAAGCGGCCGATCTCGCGGATCACCCGGCCCAGCACCAGCTTCTCCTGGAGCGAGGAGTCGTAGGGCTTGAGGGCGTCGATCATCTCCTTGCTGTAGAGGAGGTTCGCCGAGATCGGCTCGGGCGCGAAGAAGGCGCAGAGCTGGAGCAGCCGCACGGCGGCGGGGGAGCGGCTCTGCAGCCGTTCTATGGAGACGTTCCAGGTGGCCGCGACCGGCTCCGGATAGCCGGGCGGCTGGTTGAGCGCCAGCACCCGGGCCGCCTGCTGGGCGAGCTGCTCCAGGTACGCGGAGACGGGCGTCGCGGTCTCCGCGATCCACGCACCGGCCTGCTCGACGGCGAGCGGCAGGTCGCCGACCGCGATCGCGACCTGCTCGGCGTCGTCCTTGGTGAGCCCGGGGGCCCGCCGCTGGAGGTGCTCGATGGACTCCTCGCGCAGGAAGACGTCCACCGGCAGCGCGTCCCCGTACTGCGACCAGCTCTGGTTGCGGGAGGTCACCAGCACGTGCCCGGGACCGCCCGGCGGGAAGAACCGCTTGAGGGTCTCCGGATCGTCCGCGTTGTCGAAGACGAGCAGCCAGCGCGGGGAGGGCACCCCGCGCCGCAGCAGGTCGATGGCCTCCTGGGAGGCGGCCGCCATGTCCTCGCCCGTCTGCGCGCCGAGCCGGACGGCCAGCTCGGCGAGGGCCGCGACCACGTCGTCCGTCTGCTCGGAGGAGATCCACCACACCAGGTCGTAGTCCGCCATGAACCGGTGGACGTACTCCAGCGCGACCTGGGTCTTGCCGACCCCGCCGAGCCCGTACAGGGTCTGCGGCTGCGGCAGCACCACGGCCACGCCTCCGCCGAGCTGGTCGCGCATCCGCTCCAGCACGATGGAGCGCCCGGTGAACCCGGGGTTGCGCGGCGGCGCGTTCCAGATCTTGGGGACGGTCCCCGGGAAGCGGGGGCCGGGCGCGGTGGCGCTGGTCATCCCGTCGTTGAGGGCGGTGGGCCGCTCCACCGCGCGCAGCAGGGCGGTGGTGGCGTGCACCTCGTCGAGGCGGAAGAGGTCCACCGGATTGCGGTCGATGTACGGGGTGCTCAGGCGGACGTCGCCCACGCGCAGCGGCACCAGCTGGCGCCGCCCGCCGGTCGGGTCCTCGGCGGCCGCCCGCTCCCACACGTCCACGGCCCGGGCGGACTTGAGGTAGGCGCTGGAGAGCAGCACGACGGTCCGGGCGGCGGTGTCGACGCTGATCCCGGCGCCCAGGGTGTCGCCGGGCGCGGCCGCGGGCGGGCGTTCGGCGGAGACGTCCTTGGGCACCACCCGGAAGCCGGCCCGGGTGAGGACCGACTCGATCCAGTCGGCCCACATCCGGTTCTCGGCGACGTAGGACAGGAACAGGTCGGCGGGCAGGGCGGGGCGGCGCCGGGTGAAGGCGTCGCGGATGCGCAGCCGGACCTCCTCGCCGATGGCGGGCATGGAGGTGATCTCGCCCTCGGTGACCACGGTGGTGAGCCGTTCGAAGGCGGAGAGCAGGGAGTTGGTGAGCCCGGCCTCGTCGCCGAAGGTGGCCAGGGTCTCCTCGTAGGCGTAGTACGGGCGGTACGGGATCTCCACCGCGCCCCAGTAGGCGGTGAGTTCGTCGCCGCCCAGCCCGCTGGGGAAGCGGTCGAACTTGATCCGGGCCAGGGCGCGGCCCGCGTCGGCCTTCTCCTTCTCGCCCTCGTCGATGCGCATCGGGACCGGGTAGATCTTGATGCCCCGGTCGTTGAACCGTTCGTCGATCTGCCGGGCGACGGAGGCGGCGCCGTCGATGGACTGGTCGGAGAGGGTGAAGCAGTCGACCAGGACGTCGGGCAGGTGGACCGTGCAGATGTCGGCTATGTCGCTCAGCCCGGTGCGGCTGTCGATCAGGACGTAGTCGTAGTTGCGCTTCATGTCGTCGCGCAGCGCGTCGAAGAAGTGGCCGCCGCCGAGCCGGTCGTAGAAGTTGTCCCAGTCGAAGGTGGAGACCGTGGCGGAGTACTCGCGGTTCTGCCGGCCCGCGGAGACGAAGTCCAGGGTGCCGCCGTCGGGGAACTCCCAGCCGAGGGTCTCGGGGGTGAGGGAGACGGCGTGCGGCTGGATCCGCGCGTAGTCCTTGTGCCAGTCGTCGGAGCGCTGCGCGGGGCTGGTCGCGGCCCAGGCGTACTCGCTGATCAGGTCGATGATCCCGGTGGTCGCCCCCAGGGTGGAGGGGTCCAGGAACGGGTGGAAGAAGCGGTGCAGGCCGGGAGCCTCCAGGTCCCAGTCCACGGCGAGGACCCGCTTGCCGTTGGCCGCGAGGATCCAGGCGGTGTTGGCCAGCGCCATGGTGCGGCCGGTACCGCCCTTGTACGAGTAGAAGGTGACGATCCGTCCGTCACGACTGGCTGTCATCCGCGTCCCCCGCTTGGTTGGTCGGTCCGTCGGCGTCCGGGTGCGGCCCGGTGGTCCGGGCGTCGTGCTGTTCGGTGTCGGGCGGGAAGGGCGCGGGCGGCGGCGCCGGTGGCCCGTTCATGCCCATCGGGCCGAGCAGCCGCGGCCGTTCGGTGTGCGCCCCGCCCGCGGGCGGATAGACCTGGGCGTGTCTGAGGAACTGCTGGGCGGCCGCCTCGACCACCTGCGGCAGGATCTGGCCGAGGGTCTCCATGTTGGCCACGCCGTTCGCGGCGGCCCGGCAGGCGATCCGGCCCTGACCCATCTTCACGGGCATGGTGTCTTCGAGCTGGTCGGTCAACTCCGCTTCCCTGGCCCGGCTCTGGTGGTCGTAGCGGTTCCACGGCACGACCACGCTCACCCAGGGCCGGGGGTCCTGGTCGAAGGCGGCCAGGCGCTGGCGGCGCAGGTCGTCGGCGACGGCCCAGCGGTCGACGATCAGGATCTCGGGGCGGGTCGGCGGCTGCTTGGTGTCGAAGTGGCCGGCCTCGTCGTCGAAAGAGGCCATCGTGGTCTGGTAGTTGAGGGAGCGCACCAGGTCCTCGGCGACGTAGGCCACCGGCCGCTGGGCGACCGGGTGGTACGGGTTCCAGTCCAGTGCGGTGTCCCCGTAGTACTCGGGGCTGCGGCCCTCCGGGAGGTCGTGCCGGGTGGCGGCGGCCACGGTGACGTGCAGGCTGCGGGCCGCGTTGCCGGGGCCGCCCGCGGCCCCCGGACTGCCGAAGGCGCTGGGCACCACCCGGTAGTCCATGGGGCGGCTGATGTCGAGGCGCACGGATTCGGCGACGCGCACGATGCGCTTGGCCAGCTCGTAGACGGCCCGCTCGTACTGTTCGGCGTAGCCGCGCAGTTTGATCAGCCCGTAGAGCCCGTCGGTGACGTAGCGCTCGCCGAAGGTGTTGTGGTTGAACTGGAGCCGCTCGGCCGGGCCGGGCAGCTGCGCGGGTGGCACGGGGACCCAGAGCGCGGGCACGATCGCCTCGGCCGGTTCGCCGCTGACCGCGGTCCGCTGGATGGTGCGGTGCGCGAAGGCGAACCATTCCTTTCCGCACATCTCGCTGGCGAAGTAGCGCGGTGAGAAGAGCGGGACGAAGACCCGACAGGTGGCCAGTGCCGTGCCGAGCCGTTCCGACCAGCCCTCGCCGCTGCGTATCTCCCGGTCCATGAATCCGGCGTCGGACCCGGCGGGCAGGTCAGTGAGCGCCATGACGTGGCTGGAGAGGTCACGGAAAAGCCGCTCCACCCACATGTCGGGGTCGGGCCCCCCGGCCCCGAACCTCGGCGTATGCGCATAACTGAGAAAAAAGTACGGCTGCACTGATGCGGGCACACGACCCCCGTCCCGAAGATGTGAAGCGAAGAAACATCATTCCGGAGCTGCTCCGCCACATCGCCTCATGGTTCAGTCAATCAGCGTCTGTTTTCGGTCATCCAGGTAACGGCGTGATCGACGGCATCACGAATCCCGAAGATCTTGACCGAGGCCCCTCCCAGCTGCCCCTCGCGCATCTTGGACGAGGGAAAGTCCCGGCCGATCTCCGCGAAATCACTGTCGTCGAGCGCGACGTCCTCGTATGCCGTCCACTCCTCCCCCTGCCGCCGCCCCGGAAGGTTCACCTTCACCACACACGCGTACATGCGCAAGGGGGGCTTCGGAATTCGATACTCCGCGAGATGGAAAGCGCTGCAAACGGAAAATCCCACATTGATCATGAGTACCTGCCCCCCCTCCCGGCACAGCGTTCCCAGCGGCGAATCCTCCCCTAAATGGCAGGCCAACCGATGACCGGCGGCGAACCGCCGCGCACCGTGCCCCAGCACCGCGAAAGAGGTCTGCGGATGGCCGCTGCGCGCGGCCCCCGGCGCGGTGCGCACCGCCTCCGCGAAGACGCCCATGTCCTCGCTCGGGGTGCGCGCCGGATCGAAGCCGGGCATCCGGGCCCGGAAGGCCCGCAGCTCGGCCCCGCTCATGCCCGCGGTCCTGGCCAGGTGGCTGGTGGAGGTACGGGAGTTGGAGGTGGTGAAGGCGGGCACCACCAGGGTGCCCCGGGGGCCGAGCACCTCCACCAGGGCCGCCCGCAGCCGCTCGGCGCGCAGACCGGTGCCGCCCAGCGAGGCGTGCACCAGGAGCCGGCCCCCCGGCCGCACCCCGAGCAGCCGCAGCCGCGCGGCGAGCGCGGCCGTACTGGGCGCGGCGAGGAGCGGGGTCGGCCCGCCGCTCACGCGTCGACCGCCTTGGCTTCCCAGCGCAGCTCCTCGACCAGCCGCTTGCCGGTACTGGTCAGCTCGGCCGCGCCCGCGAGCCGGTCCAGCGCCCGGTGGATCCGGTCCGTGCCCGCCGGGTGGTACGGCTCGGTGGCCCGCCGGTACGCCTCCACCGCGACCCGCTCGTGCACGTCCGCCAGCAGCCGGGACACCGGAACCGGCCGCTCCCGCCAGGGCGAGGGGTGCTCCCACGCCCCGTCCAGCGCGTACAGGTCGGCCACCTCGGTCAGCGCCCGCAGCCGGGCCCGGCGCTGCCCGGTGAGCAGGGCCAGGGCGGTCTCGCCGACCCCGGCCGCGTAGGGCAGGCCCAGGGCGCCGGGGCCGTGCCGGCCCGCCTCGCCCCAGCCGACCGCCCGCGGGCCGCCGGCCAGCGGGGTCAGGGTGGTCAGCCCCGCCGCGGCCGCCCGCGCGAACTCCGGCACCGCCCGGTGCAGCAGCGCCCAGGCCGCCCCCAGCCGCTCCCGCCACTCCTCGGCCTCCCCGGCGCCCAGCCGCAGCCGCGGGGGGCGGGCGAAGCAGGTGCGGTACGGGTCCAGGTCGTCCAGCGCCACGGCCGGGCCCTTCGGCCCCGGGGACCAGGACCGTACGGGCTGCCAGCGCGCGTCCCCGGCGGCCGGGCCGAAGCGGTGCCCGGAGCGGCCGTCGTGGGCCGCGTAGCCGTCCTCGGTGGCCCGCAGCGAGGCGCGGCCGTCCGTGCCGGGCTCCCCGAGCCGCAGCAGCCCCAGCGTCGGCAGGTACACCTCGCCGTCCCGGTAGCCCACCTCGGCGGGCAGGTCCAGGCCGCCCCGCAGCACGGCGGCGGCGGCCAGCGCGGCCAGCCGCAGCGCCGCCTCCGGCCCGTCCGGGCGCCCCTCCTGCGCCGCGTCCAGGGCCGCCAGCACCCAGGTCCGGGTGTAGGGGTGCGCCAGTACGACGTCCAGCGCGTGCGCACCCGCCCCGCCCGCGCCCTCCACCGCACCCAGCAGCTCCCAGGCGTGCGCCCAGGCGGCCCCGCCGCCCGCGCGGGGGGCGAACTCGGTCAGCTCGGCGTGCAACCGGGCGAGCAGCACCCGGGTCAACTGGTGTTGGGAGGCCGCCAGTTCCGCGGGGTCGGTCAGCTCGACGGCGGTCGCCTCGGCGGCGGTGCGCCCCTCGACCCCGTCGATCAGTTCCCGCAGGTCGGCGCAGTAGACGGAGGGGTTGGCGAAGTCGGTTCCGGGGCGGTAGCGGTGGGTGTAGAGCCCGCCGCCGCACGAACGTACGACGGGGCAGGCGCGGCACGTGTCGCTGACGCCCGCCAGGCCGAGCTGCCGGGCGCGCACCCCGGGGTGGGCGGCGACCTGGTCGAAGGTGTGGGAGAAGACGTCGAAGCCGGTGGCGGCTGCGCCCTCGTAGGCGCTCTTGAGGGAGTCCACCTGCTCCAGGGTCCCGTCCGTCTCCACGACCACCAGGTCGGTCGGGGCCAGGCCCAGGGACTCGGTCAGGCTGGGGCCGCCGCGCAGGGTGCTGGCGAGCGATTCGAAGAGGCGTACGGGCACGGGCCGCCCGAGCCGGTCCCAGTGGTCGAAGACGCGCAGCAGCCAGCGGGCGTAGGCGTCGGGCGCGCCGTCGGGGCGGGGCGGGGGCGTCTGCCAGGTGGCGTGCGGGAGCAGGAAGTCCACGCGCGGGGGTTCGAGGTCGACGAGGGCGTCGAGCACGGCGACGGGGTCGTTGGCCACGTCCACCGTGCAGAGCAGGCCCTGGTAGAGGTGCCGGTAGGGGGCCGAGCGGAGCAGCTCCACGGCGGCGAGGACGAGCGGGTGGCTGGTGCGGCCGTCCGCGAAGCGGCGGTGGCGGTCGTTGGCCGCGCGGTCGCCGTCCAGGGAGATGCCGACCCGGACGCCGAATTCGGCGAAGAGGTCGAGGTACCGGGCGCTGAGCTGGAGGCCGTTGGTGTGGATGCGCAGGTCCAGCGCGGCGATCGTGGCGAGGGCGCGGGTGAATTCCTCGCAGACCAGGCGCAGTCGCTCGGGTCCGGCCAGCAGGGGTTCCCCTCCGTGGAGAATCACCGTGACGGAGGGGAGTGCATGATCACGGGCATGTTCGGCGAGCCGCGACGCGGTATGGGAAATGACCTCGGGGGAGATCACTTTCGGCCGGGCTCGCCAGCTCTGATCTGCGTGTTCATAGACATAGCAATGATCACAAGCAAGATCGCATCTGCTGTGAACCTTGAGGACGATCTCGCGAAAAGCGATCAGGCCGGTCATTCCACCAGTCTAGAGCGCCTACTTCTCGGTCAGAGCGCAGAGTTGAAGATCGGTGCCTGAACCGTGCGACCGGATTCCTGGCGCAGGACGCGGCCGAGCGCGGCGGCGGAAGACGCGCTGCGGACGTCGATCTGGGCGAGGGGGACCCGGGGGGCCTTGACCGTGCTGGTCGCGGGGGTTGCGGAAGTGTTCACGACACCGTCCTTGAGGGGGCCATGTGAAATGGGCGGGGGATTGACAAGAGCGTCACGCTCGTGTCATGCGTGGACTTTACTAGTCCACGTCCTATTGGCAACCGAGACATGACGCCAGGTCAAGCGTTCTATAGAAAGAGTGACGCAATTCCTTTGCCCGCCGCCCGCGGGCCCCCTCGTGTTCGCCGTCAGGCAGGCCGTTGGTGCTGTTCGGGCGGGTCGGGGAGATCGCGCAGCAGCCAGGTGAGGATCTGCGGCAGGGCGCGCAGGGCCGCGAAGTGCGCCGCCTCGGGATCGATGGTGGCGGTGGCGCCGGGGATCCGCTCGGCGAGCCAGCGCGAGTGGCCGACGGGGGAGAAGACGTCCTGCTCGCCGTGCCAGATCATGACCGGGCAGCGGATGTCGGCGGGCTCGAACCCCCAGGGGCTGCACAGCGCGAGGGCGTCGTCGATCCAGCCGTCCGCCGAATTGCGCAGCCCCTCGCGGAAGTTGCGCAGCAGCATCGAGCGCAGGCCGGCGTCCGCGACGATCATCCGGTCGTTGTCGGTGAGTTCGATGCGCAGCTCCTCCAGCAGCCGCCCCGGGTCCTTGCCGATGGCCGCGGCCCGCGGGGTGAGCCGGGCCGCCAGCTCCTCGGGGTCCGCCGACGCGGTGGTGTACTCGCGCACGTTCGAGGCGGTCATGCCGTCGAACCAGTCGAGCCCGTCCGCGTCCCAGGGCGCGAGGCCGACCAGGGCCGCCGTCCGGGTGACCCGCTCGGGCAGGAGGGCCGCGCAGGCCAGGGCGTGCGGGGCGCCGCCGGAGCGGCCGGCGACGGCGAACCGCTCCAGGCCGAGGGCGTCGGCGATGGTGGCCACGTCCTGGACGGCGTCGGCGACCGAGCGTCCGCGCAGCCGGTCGGAGTCCCCGTAACCGGGGCGGTCGTAGGCGATGATCTGGATCCGGCGCTGGTAGAGCACCATGCCCCGGGGGGCCGGGCCCAGTCTGCTGCCCGGGGTGCCGTGCAGCAGGAAGACCGGTCTGCCGCGGGGGTCGCCGAAGCGCTCCACCATCAGCTGCCGTCCGTCCGCGGTGCGCACCCGATTGTGCACGCGTCCCTCCCTCACGGTCGACGGCGAAGCCGTCCTGGTGATTGTGCTCGCTGGGGGAGGAGTGCGGTAGGGCGCACTCTCTCCGAAATTCTTGTGAAAGTTTTCACAAGCGCACAGGGGTCTTTGGTCCCCTGACATATCCGCAGGTCAGATGCCTTGTTGAGGGGGAGTGAACGCTGGTGAACGGCCCTTCGGCCCCCACTCTGGGGGCTTTTTCGGCGCCACTGCTTCCGCTTTTGGGTGTCGAATTGAGGCATCAGGAAAACGGGTCGCAAAGAAGGAGTCCTGCCATGCAGGCCAACGAGATGGTGGACGCGCTCGTCCAGGGGGCGCTCACGGCGCTCGACCAGTTCGAGGGTTTCGACCAGGAGCAGGTCGACCACATAGTCAAGAAGGCCTCCCTGGCGGCCCTGAGCAGCCACGGAGAGCTGGCCGAGCTGGCGGTCGAGGAGACCGGCCGCGGCATCTTCGAGGACAAGGCGGTCAAGAACCTCTTCGCCTGCGAGCACGTCGTGAACTCGATGCGCGGCCTGAAGACCGCCGGCGTCATCCGCCGCGACGAGCTGAACGGCATCACCGAGATCGCCGAACCCGTCGGCGTCGTCTGCGCGATGACCCCGGTCACCAACCCGACCTCGACCACGATCTTCAAGGCGCTGATCGCGCTGAAGACCCGCAACCCGATCATCTTCGCCTTCCACCCCTCCGCGCAGAACTGTTCCGCCGAGGCCGCCCGCATCGTGCGGGACGCCGCCGTCGCCGCGGGCGCTCCGGAGAACTGCGTGCAGTGGGTCACCGCCCCCTCCATGGAGGCCACCGGCGCCCTCATGAACCACCCGGGCGTCTCCACCATCCTGGCCACCGGCGGCAACGCGATGGTCAAGGCCGCCTACTCCTGCGGCAAGCCCGCTCTGGGCGTCGGCGCGGGCAACGTCCCGGCGTACGTCCACAAGAGCGCCAAGCTGGCCCGGGCGGTCCACGACATCGTGCTCTCCAAGGCCTTCGACAACGGCATGATCTGCGCCTCCGAGCAGGCCGTCATCCTCGACCAGGAGATCTACGAGAAGGGCCTGGCCGAGTTCAAGCGGCTCGACGCCCACGTCGTCTCGGCCGCCGAGAAGACGAAGCTGGAGCAGTTCATCTTCGGCACGACCGCCTACGCCGCCGACGCCTCGGGCGCCAAGCTGAACCCCGCGGTCGTCGGCAAGTCGCCGCAGTGGATCGCCGAACAGGCCGGATTCGAGGTCTCCCCGCAGACCTCCATCCTGCTCGCCGAGTGCAACGAGGTCGGTGAGAACGAGCCGTTGACCCGCGAGAAGCTCTCCCCGGTCCTGGCCGCCCTGAAGGCCGACGACACCGAGCACGGCCTCGAACTGGCCGCCGCCATGGTCGAGTTCCACGGGCTGGGCCACAGCGCCGCCATCCACGCCGAGGACGAGGCCCTCGTCGAGGAGTTCGGCAAGCGCGTCAAGGCCATCCGCGTCATCGCCAACTCCCCCTCCACCTTCGGCGGCATCGGCGACGTCTACAACGCCTTCCTGCCGTCCCTGACCCTCGGCTGCGGCTCCTACGGCCACAACTCGGTGTCCAACAACGTCACCGCGGTCAACCTGATCAACATCAAGCGGATCGGACGGCGCAACAACAACATGCAGTGGTTCAAGGTCCCGCCGAAGATCTACTTCGAGCGCAACTCCATCCGCTACCTGGGTGAGATGGACGGCATCAGCCGCGTCTCGATCGTCACCGACAAGACGATGGTCGCCCTGGGCTTCGTGCAGAAGGTCACCGACATCCTGCAGGCCCGCGAGGGTTCGGTCGCCATCCAGGTCATCGACAACGTCGAGCCCAACCCGGAGCTGTCGACCGTCCAGGCCGGCGCCGCGATGATGCGCGACTTCGAGCCCGACACGATCATCGGCCTCGGCGGCGGTTCGCCGATGGACGCCGCGAAGATCATGTGGCTGATGTACGAGCGCCCCGAGGTCGAGTTCGCCGACACGAAGGAGAAGTTCTTCGACGTCCGCAAGCGCGCCTACACGTTCCCCTCGCTCGGCGAGAAGGCCAAGATGGTCGCCATCCCGACCACCTCCGGCACCGGCTCCGAGGTCACCCCCTTCGCCGTCATCTCCGACCCGGCCGCGGCCCAGAAGTACCCGCTCGCCGACTACGCGCTGACCCCGAACGTCGCCATCGTCGACCCGGTCCTGCCGATGGGCCTGCCGGCCACGGTGACCGCCGACTCCGGCTTCGACGCCCTGACGCACGCCACCGAGGCCTACGTCTCCGCCTACTCCAACGACTACACCGACGGCCTGTGCCTCCAGGCCATCAAGCTCATCTTCGAGAACCTCGAACGCTGCGTCCTGGACGGGCCCAACGACCCCGAGGCCCGCGAGAAGATGCACAACGCCTCCACGGTGGCGGGCATGGCCTTCGCCAACGCCTTCCTCGGCCTGGTCCACGCCATGGCGCACACCCTGGGCAACACCTTCCACGTCGCCCACGGCCGCACCAACGCGCTGCTCCTGCCGCACGTGATCCGGCACAACGGCACGGTCTCGCACAAGGCCACCCCGTGGCCGAAGGCCGAGGTCTACCGGGCCCCCGAGCGGTTCCAGGAGATCGCGAAGATGCTGGGCCTGGCGGCCGCCACCCCGGCCGAGGGCGTCGAGTCCTACGCCAGGGCCGTCGAGGAACTGCGCGCCAAGTGCGGGATCCCCGCCTCCTTCGCCGAGGAGGGCGTGGACGAGCGGGCCTTCATCGAGGCCCTGCCGACCCAGGCCATGAACGCCTACGCCGACCAGTGCGCCCCCGCCAACCCGCGGATGCCGATGATCGGCGACATGAAGCAGCTCATGCGCCAGGCGTACTACGGCACCACCGAGGGCGTCCCGGCCAAGGCCCCGAAGGCCGCCAAGAAGAAGTAGCGGCCGCAGGACGAGCAGAGCCCGCCCGGGGCGTCACGCCCCGGGCGGGCTCCCGCGCGTCCGCACGCGCGGGCGCGGGTCAGATCCGCCGCAGGTGCTCCGTGAACAGGGCGCGCGCCCGGTCGACGTCCTCGGGGGAGAGCGCTCCGCGCTTGGGGAGCACGAGGAAGTGCTCCAGGCTCCCGGTGAGGACGAACAGCTCGTCCGTCTCGAACCACCAGGGGTAGGCGCGCCAGTCGTCGACCTGGTCCGCCGGGGCGCCCCCGTCGCCGTCGCCGTCGGCCGAGCCGGCGGTGGTCAGGCCGTCCTCGGTGAGCGTGGTGCGCAGGGCGCCGCGGGCCGCGTCGGCCTCGTACCGGCGGTTCATCCGGAACCTGCGGTGCCACTGCCGGATGCCGAGCGGGGCGATCAGGAGGGTCACGCCCAGCGTGACGTACCCGGACGTGCCGAGGCCCCAGAGCGCGACGCGCAGGCCGCCCGCCGCGGCACCGATCACGAGGGGCAGCACCGACATGGCGGTGCGGCCCGGCCAGGTGCCCAGGGTGAACCGCCACAGGGCCCGGCCGTAGTCGGCGGCCTCGGGGGTGTGGGCGAACCGGGCGGTGCGCGAGACGGTGTTCCCGGCCCGCGCGGCTTGATTCATGTCCATGACAGCGGAGGGTACGACACCCCCCGAGCGGGGCGTCCGCGGCATCGGGTCAGCGCTGCGGCCAGTACCAGAGCGGCTCGTCCAGCGGGCCCTCGCGGCCCGCCACCTCCGTCTGGCCGAAGTCCTTGAACAGGGTGATCGTCCGCAGGTCCACCCGGTGGTGGCGGCTGCCCGCGGCGAGCGCGTCGGCCAGCGGATCGGCGTGGGTGACCACCACCGTCTGGGTCTCCCGGCTCGCGGTGAGGATCAGGTCCGCCAGGGGGGCCAGCAGGTCCGGGTGCAGGCTGGTCTCCGGCTCGTTGAGGACCATCAGCGCGGGCGGGCGGGGGGTCAGCAGGGCCGCCGTCCACAGCAGGTAGCGCAGGGTGCCGTCGGAGAGTTCGGCGGCGCCCAGCGGGCGCAGCAGGCCGTGCTGGTGCAGCTCCAGCTCGAAGCGCCCGTCCCGCTCCCGGACCCCCACCCGGGTGCCCGGGAAGGCCGCCGCCACGGCCTCGTCCAGCGCCGCCGCGTCGCCCACCTCCCGGATGGTCTGGAGCGCCGCGGGCAGGTCGGACCCGTCGCCGCCGAGCACGGGCGTGCGCGTGCCGATCCGCGGGGTGCGGGCGGGGGCCGCCGCGTCGGTGCGGACGTGGTCGTAGAACCGCCAGGACCGGATCAGCTCGCGCAGGGCGAGCAGGTCGGGCGCCAACTGCGGGTCCGCGAGCTCGCTCAGCATGGAGTCGTACGGCCGCAGCGCGCCCTGGGTGCGGTGCCAGCCGCCGTCCGCCGTGCGGGTGCGCACGGCGGGCCCCGAACGGTCCGAGAGCAGGGCGGCGGGGCGCAGCACCGGCCCGGCCCAGGTGCACTCCCGCTTGATCTCGGGGTCCAGGCCGAAGAGGGAGTCCGGTACGGGCGCCGGGTGGCCGAAGTCCACGGCGTACCCGAACTCGTCCCCGGCGAAGCCCAGGCGCAGGCTCACCGGTTCGGAGCGGACGGTGGGCTGGACGGCGTAGCGCCCCTCGCGGACCGCCCGCCCGGTCTTCTCCGGTCCCGCCCACAGGGTCGAGGGCAGCCCGCCCTCCCGGGCCAGCGCCGCGACCGCGCCGCCGCGCGCGGAGTCGGCGAGCAGCCGCAGGGAGCGGTAGAGGCTGGACTTGCCCGTCCCGTTGGCCCCCGTCACGACGGTGAGGCGGCCGAGCGGCACGATCAGACGGCGCAGGGAGCGGTAGTTCTCGACGGCCAGTGTGGTGATCATCCTTCGATCGTCGCATCCCGTCCGGTCACGTCTCGGGGTGCTCCTCGGGGGCCAGGAAACGGCCCATGGGCAGCACCGGGCGGCCCCAGGTGCTCGCGAGGATCTGCCCGGCGAGCAGGTACAGGGCGCCGAGCGCGGCCAGCAGGCCCGCCCAGCCGGTGATCCGGTTCCAGATCACCTCACCGGTGAAACCGTTGACCGTCATGGCGATGAAGACGACGAGCACGCAGGTGAAGGTCGACAGCAACACCAGGTGGATCCGCCAACTGCCGAGCCACAGCACGAACACCACGAACACCCAGGGCAGGGTGAAGAGTCCGCTGACGTCCCCGCGCAGCGCGGGGTCGGTCGCGGGCAGCACCCACTGGAGCAGGCAGGCCTTGGCCATCCAGAAGAGGCCGAAGCCGCCGAACACGGTGGCGTGCCAGGTGTCGCCGCGCTGCGCCTGGAAGAGGCCGGCCAGCAGCTGGGCGAGCCCGCCGATGAAGAAGCCGACCAGCGGCAGCACGGAGTGGGCGAGCTTCTCGGGGAAGACGCCCGCGTCGATGCCGGTGGCGATGGTGGTGACCACGATGAAGCCGGTGAGGCCGAGCGCTCCCAGCTGCGCCTGGGCGCTCGGCTCCATCCGCTTGACGGAGGCGGACTGGGCCACCGGCCCCTGGCGGTTCCACAGGGCGCGGCCGGCCGGGTCGTGCGCCGGGCCGTTCGCCGGGCCGTTCACGGGGTCGTTCACCGGGCGGCCTCCTCGTCGGGGTCGGGCAGCCCGCTGCCCACGGCCGCTCCCGGGCGCCCCTTGTGGAAGATCGCGCAGGCCAGGGTCACGGCGGAGCCGAGCACGGCCCAGCCCGCCAGGACCAGCATCGAGGGGGCCAGGTCATTGCCCTTGAAGTACGCGATGGAACGGGCGGCGTAGGTGCCCGCGCCCGGTGGCAGGGCGGGGCCGATGGCCTTCCAGAACGGCGGCAGCAGCGGGTACGGATAGGCGCCGCCCGCGCTCGGGTTGCCGAGGACGACCACCAGCAGGATCGCCAGACCGATGCCGACGACGCCCGCCAGCCCCTGGAAGGCCAGGGTGATCGCGCCGACCGCGAAGACGACCAGCGTGCCCAGCCCCCAGAGGCCGAGGATGCTGCCGGGCAGCGCGTCCAGGACGGGGCCCGCGATCACCGCGCCGAGCAGTCCGGCGGCGAGGGAGTACAGCAGCAGCGCACCGAGCCGGATGACCGCGCGGGCGGAGTTGGCGGGCCGTGCGCCGGCGCTGATCGCGAGGATCGCGGCGCACAGGTAGCCGCCCACGCACCAGCCGACGACGAGGTAGAAGGAGCTGAGGCCGCGCCCGTCGCCCGCGGCGGAGGGGGCCACGTCGACGACCCGGACCGTGCGGCCCTGGGCCTTCTCGGTCAGGCCGACGACCTGTTCGAGGGCCTGGGAGAGCGCCGCCCCGGAGCCGCCCGCGACGAGCAGCCGGTCGGTGGTGCCGCCGGGGTCGACGATCAGGGCGCCGTCCACCTCCCGGTTCTTGATCTGGCGCAGGGCGGTGGCCTCGTCCTTGACCGCGCGGGGGTCCAGCGGCTTGCCGGGCAGCTCCCCGAGCTGCTTCACGGACCGCTCGGTGAGCTGGGCGACCGGGGTGGTGACCGCCAGCGGGATCTCGCTCGGCTCGGGGTGGTGGAAGGCGCCGATGTAGGAGGTGATGAAGGCGAGCTGGAGCGCCAACACCCCCAGGACCAGCAGGGCTGCCCGGGTGGTCACGGCGTCCTTGACCTCGGCGAGGAAGCCGCCGGAGGGGCCGGTGGCGCTGCCCGAGGGGCCTGCTGCGGTATCGGTGGGCCGGTTCATGCCTTCACGCTCGACCGGGTGGGGACCGGGCGCAGCAGGGGTGGGCCGAACGGATGAACGGGGCGGGGCGGGCCCCACCCGAGTGGTCGAACAGGTGTTTCGCACGAACATTCGAATTGCTCTATGGTGGAGACGGGGAGGATGAAGGAGTGTCGGGCGCAACGAGCGAAGCAGGAGGCCGCGGATGCCTGGTTTCACGCATCTGCACACCGTTTCGGGGTTCTCCGCGCGCTACGGCGCCTCGCACCCCGAGCGGCTGGCGGAGCGCGCCGCGGAGCGGGGCATGGACGCCCTCGCGCTCACCGACCGCGACACCCTCGCGGGTGCGGTGCGGTTCCTGAAGGCGTGCGAGAAGGCCGGGATCCGGCCGCTCTTCGGCGTCGGACTGGCGGTGGCCCCGGCCCCCGTCACCGGCTCGGCCACCGGCGCCACCGGCCCCCGTCCCGCCTCCGGCCGCGGCGGCCAGCTCTCGCACCGGCTCCGCACGCCCGTCACCCCCGTCAAAGGGGGAGCCTTCATCGACGAATCCGCCACCCGGGCGCTCTTCCTCGCCCGGGACGGGGCCGCGGGCTGGGCCGAGCTGTGCCGGATGATCAGCGCCGCCCACGCCCGCCCCCGGGGCGGCGGCGGGGGCTCCCCGCTGCTGCCCTGGGACGCCCTGCACGGCGCGGGCGGCGTGTACGTCCTGCTCGGCCCCGACTCCGAGGTGGGCCGCGCGCTCGCCGCGGGCCGCCCCGACCGGGCCGCCCGGCTGCTCGCCCCCTGGCGCGAGCGCTACGGCGACGACCTGCGCCTGGAGGCCGTGGACCACGGCCGCGCCGGCGCCCGACCGGGCACCGGCCCCGGCTCGCTGCGCCTCGCCGCCCGTACCGTCGGCTTCGCCGCCGACCAGGGCGTGCGGGTCGTGCTCAGCAATGCCGTGCGCTACGCCGACCAGGGCCAGGGCCGGGTCGCCGACGTCCTGGACGCGGCCCGCCGGCTCGTCCCGGTCGACCCCCGACGCGGCCTCGACAGCGGGGAGCGCTGGCTCAAGGATCCCGCCGCCATGGCCGAGGCCGCCGACCGCATCGCGCTCGCGGCCGGTCTGGGCCCCTCCGGCGCCCGTGCCCTGCTGGCCGAGACCCGTGCCACCGCCGAAGCCTGCGTGGTCGACCCCGCGGACGACCTCGGCATCGGCGAGGTGCACTTCCCCGAGCCCCGGCTCGTCGGCGCCGCCCACCGCACCGCGCAGCGGGTGCTCGCCTCACGCTGCGCGGCGGGCATGGTGCTGCGCGGGCACGCGGACGACCCGGTGTACCAGGAGCGGGTGCGCCACGAGCTGGACATCATCGCCCACCACGGCTTCGCCTCGTACTTCCTGACGGTCGCTCAAGTGGTGGACGACGTACGGGACATGGGCATCAGGGTGGCCGCGCGCGGCTCCGGGGCGGGCTCGCTGGTCAACCACCTCCTCGGCATCGCGCACGCCGACCCGGTCGAGCACGGGCTGCTGATGGAGCGCTTCCTGTCCAAGCGCCGCCGGGTCCTGCCCGACATCGACATCGACGTGGAGTCCGCGCGCCGCCTGGAGGTCTACCGCGCGATCATCGACCGCTTCGGCACCGAACGGGTCGCCACCGTCGCCATGCCCGAGACCTACCGGGTCCGCCACGCCATCCGCGACGTGGGCGCCGCCCTGTCCATGGACCCCGCCGAGACCGACCGGCTCGCCAAGGCCTTCCCGCACGTCCGGGCCCGCGACGCCCGCGCGGCCCTCGCCGAGCTGCCCGAGCTGCGCGACGTGCGCGAACGGCAGGAGCGGGGCGGGACGCACGGGCTGTTCTGGGAGCTGGTCGAGGCACTGGACGCGCTGCCGCGCGGGGTCGCCATGCACCCGTGCGGAGTGCTGCTCTCCGACGCCTCGCTGCTCGCGCGCACGCCGGTGGTCCCCACCAGCGGCGAGGTCCCGCTGGGCGCCGCGGGCCAGGGGAGCGCCCCGCTGCCGATGTCCCAGTTCGACAAGGAGGACGTGGAGGAACTCGGGCTGCTCAAGCTCGACGTGCTCGGGGTGCGGATGCAGTCGGCGATGGCGCACGCCGTCGCCGAGATCCGCCGCGGTACGGGGCGGGAGCTGGACCTGGACGACCCGGCGCAGGTGCCGCCGGGCGACGGGGCGACGTACGAACTGATCCGCTCCGCCGAGACGTTGGGCTGCTTCCAGATCGAATCGCCCGGCCAGCGCGACCTGGTGGGACGGCTCCAGCCCGCCACCTTCCACGACCTCGTCGTGGACATCTCGCTCTTCCGCCCCGGCCCGGTCGCCGCCGACATGGTGCGCCCCTTCATCGAGGCCCGGCACGGGCGGGCGCCGGTCCGCTTCCCGCACGAGGACCTGGAGCCGCCGCTGCGCGAGACCTACGGGGTCGTCGTCTTCCACGAGCAGATCATCGAGATCGTCGACATCATGACCCGCTGCGGGCGGGACGAGGCCGACCGGGTGCGGCGCGGGCTGTCCGACCCGGATTCGCAGGCCCGGATCAAGGTCTGGTTCGCGGCCCGGGCCGCCGAGTTCGGCTACGCGCCCGAGGTGATCGCCCGGACCTGGGAGATCGTCGCGGCCTTCGGCTCGTACGGCTTCTGCAAGGCGCACGCGGTGGCCTTCGCGGTGCCGACCTACCAGTCCGCCTGGCTCAAGGCGCACCACCCGGCCGCCTTCTACGCCGGGCTGCTCACCCACGACCCCGGCATGTACCCCAAGCGGCTGCTGCTCGCGGACGCGCGGCGGCGCGGGGTGCCGGTGCTGCCGCTGGACGTGAACCGGTCCGCGGTCACCCACCGCATCGAACTGGTGTCCGACGGTCCGACCGGCGGCGCGCAGCGCTGGGGGCTGCGGCTCGCGCTCCTCGACGTGCACGGCATCAGCGAGAGCGAAGCCGCGCGGATCGAGACCGGGCAGCCCTACGGCTCCCTGCGCGACTTCTGGGACCGGGCCCGACCGAGCCGGCCGGTGGCCGAACGGCTCGCGCAGGTCGGCGCGTTGGATGCCTTCGGTGCCAACCGCCGCGACCTGCTGCTGCACCTGTCCGAACTGCACGGCGCGCAGCGGGCGAAGGGGGCGCGCGGACCCCAACTCCCGCTGGACGGCGGGCGGTCCACCGCCTCCGTCGGCCTGCCCGACCTGGACGACGCCGAGCGGCTCAGCGCCGAACTCGGCGTGCTGGGCATGGACGCCTCCCGCCACCTGATGGGGGACCACCGCGCCTTCCTGGCGGAGCTGGGAGTGGTCACGGCCCGCGCCCTGCGCACGGCCGCCCACGGCCGGACCGTCCTGGTCGCGGGTGCCAAGGCGGCCACCCAGACCCCGCCGATCCGCTCCGGCAAGCGGGTCATCTTCACCACCCTGGACGACGGCAGCGGCCTGGTCGACCTCGCCTTCTTCGACGACAGCCACGCGGCGTGCGCGCACACCGTCTTCCACTCCTTCCTGCTGCTGGTGCGCGGGGTGGTCCAGCGGCGCGGCCCGCAGAGCCTGAGCGTGGTCGGCGCGGCCGCCTGGAACCTGGCCGAGCTGGCCGAACTGCGGGCCACGGGCGGCCTGGAGGCGGTCGCGGCCCGACTGGCGGAACCGGCCGCGCCGGCCGCGCCGCCGGAGCGGGCCGCGCCGGGGGCCGGGGCCGCCGCGGCGCCGGCCCCGGGCCGGACCATCCGACTGGCGACGGGGTACGAGCTGAACCCCTGGGCCGACCTCCAGCCGCCGGGCACCGGCCCCGCCACGGGCCGCAAGCTCTGGCACTCCAGCCCGGGGAGCGCGGGATGAGCGCGGGGTCGGAGGCGGGCCCGGGCGCGGCCGTGCGCGGCGGGGGCGCCGCGCCGGTGCTGTGCCTGCGCTTTCGCGGGGTCGACGGCGGCCCGCTGGACGCGGACACCCACGCCGGCCTGCTCGCCCTGCTCGGGGCCCTCACCCCGGTGGTCCAGCCGCTCCCGCCCGACGGCGCCCTCGCCGACCTCCGGGGCGCGCTGCGCTACTTCGGGCGGGACGCGGCGGACCTGGCCGCGGTGATCCGGGTGCGCGCCCTCGCCCTGTACGGGGTCGAGTGCGCCATCGGCGCCGCCGGGAACCCGATGCTGGCCGCGATGGCGGCCCGCGGAGCCGGCCCCGGGCGCACCCTGGTGGTCCCGGACGAGCCCGCCGCCGTACGGGAGTTCCTGGCCGGCCGGCCCGTCGCGACCCTGACCGGGGTGGGCCGGGGGGCCGCCCGGACCCTCTGCTCCTACGGCCTCGACACCGTCGGCCGGGTCGCCGCCGCCCCGCCCGCGACCCTGCGGCGGATCCTGGGACCCCGGGTCGGGCGCGAGGTGTACGAGCGGGCCCACGGCATCGACCGGACCCCGGTGCTGCCCGGCGCGGCCGCGCGGTCACTGGCCGCCGAGCGCCCCTTCGACCGGGACGAGCTGGATCCCGTACGCCACCGGCGCGCCCTGCTCTCCCTCGCCGAGGAGCTCGGCGCCCGGCTGCGCGCCGGTGACCAGGTCTGCCGCGCCCTCTCCCTCACCGTGCGCTGCGCCGACCGGACCACCCTGACCCGGACCCGGGTGCTGCCCGAGGCCACCGCCCACTCGGCCGCCCTGACCGCCACGGCCTACGCCGTGCACGCGGCCCTGGGGCTCCAGCGGGCGCGGGTCCGGTCGCTCTCCCTGCGCGCCGAGGAGCTGACCCCGACCGACCGGGCCGCCCGCCAGCTGACCTTCGACCCCGAGGACGAGAAGGCCCGGCGGCTGGAGGCGGTCACGGACCGGATCCGGGCGCGGTTCGGGCCGGCCGCCATCGCCCGCGGCAGCCTGGCGGCATGACGGCCACCGCGGCCGACCCGCTCATGTACTGCCCCGTAGAACGCCCGTACGCCATAGGCGAACCGATTCGCCGCGCGACACGCATTCTTTACTGACGCGTAACTTCCAAGTCTTGCTACCCGCCCGTAATTTGGCGGCAGCAGCACCTCCATGTGATCCGGATCACGGGACTTCCCCCCGCCGTACCTCCCCTTGCCCGCCCAGTTCGCGCTGCGCGGATCCCCCTAGGAGATCACTCGATGCTGCCCTGGAGACGACGCCTGCTCCGCCCCCTGGCCGTCCTGGCCCTCGCCGCCGCCGCCCTGGTCCCCACCGGGTCGGCGGAGGCCGCCTCCGCCCCCCACAGCGGATGGAACAACTGGTCCTGCAAGCCGTCCGCCGCGCACCCGCGCCCCGTGGTGCTGGTCCACGGCACCTTCGGCAACTCCGTCGACAACTGGCTCGGCTTCGCCCCGTACCTCGTGGACCGCGGGTACTGCGTCTACTCCCTCGACTACGGCCAGCTGCCCGGGGTGCCCCTCTTCAACGGGCTCGGTCCCATCGACAAGTCCGCCGGCCAGCTCGACGTCTTCGTCGACAAGGTGCTCACCTCCACCGGCGCGGCGAAGACCGACATCGTCGGGCACTCGCAGGGCGGCATGATGCCGAACTACTACCTGAAGTTCCTCGGCGGCGCGGCCAAGGTCAACGCGCTGGTCGGGATCGCCCCCGACAACCACGGGACCACCCTGCTCGGCCTGACCAAGCTGCTGCCCTACTTCCCCGGCGCCGGGGACCTGATCAACTCGACCACCCCGGGGCTCGCCGACCAGATCGCCGGCTCGCCCTTCCTGACCAAGCTGAACGCGGGCGGCGACACCGTGCCGGGGGTGGCCTACACCGTCATCACGACCCGCTTCGACGAGGTGGTCACCCCCTACCGCACCCAGTTCCTCGACGGCCCGAACGTCCACAACGTGCTGCTCCAGGACCTGTGCGCGGTCGACCTCTCGGAGCACGTCGCGATCGGCCTCACCGACCGGATCGCCTGGCACGAGGCGGCCAACGCGCTCGACCCGCAGAACGCGCGACGGACCACCTGCGCGTCGGTCTTCGACTGACGCACGGGCGGTCCGGGGCGGGCTGGGGCGGGCTGGGCGTCAGCGGCCGTGACGACCGGTGGTGGCCCGGCGACGGGCCACCCCGAAGAGCACGGCCGCGCCCACCGCGAGGGTGCCCGCGCCGGCGATCGCGATCATAGGGGTCGAGTCGTCCCCGCCGGTCTCGGCGAGGTTGCCCGCCGCCGGGGAGCCGGCCGCGACCGGAGCGGCCGAAGAGCCGTTGGTCTTCGGGTCGTTGTCCCCGTGCCCGGCGTGCTCGACCGTGGACTTGCCCGCGCCGTCCGCGATCTGCTGGTCCGTGGGAGCCTTCGGCCCGGTCGTCGACCCGCTCCCCGAGCCGGCGCCGGGCGCGGCGGATCCGTCGGCCGGCCCGGCCGGGCTCGCGGACCGCACGGGGTCCGTGCCGGGCACGGTGGTGGGCGGGGTGCTGCCGCCCGTGTCGCCCCCCTTGCCCCCGGTGTCCTTGCCGAAGACCACGTCGGAGCAGGTGTAGAAGGCCTCGGGGCTGTCCGAACGCTGCCAGACGCTGTAGATGAGGTGGCGGCCGGTCTTCTTCGGGACGGTGCCGGAGAAGACGTAGTCACCGCTCTGCATGCCCGGGTCGCTGACCTTCGCGAACGGCGTCGCCTCCAGGTCGGACCACTTCAGCGGCTTCGTCGGGTCGTACGAGTCCTTCGTGACGTACAGCTCGAAGGAACCCTTGTGCGGGGCGGTGCCCTTGTAGCGGAAGGTGTGGGCGCCGGCCGCCATCGGGCTGGCCGGCCAGTCGGCGCGGGGCAGGTCCAGCCCCTTGTACTTGCTGTTGCCCGCCGAGCACAGCTGCCCGTCCGGGATCAGCTTCTTGCTCTGGCCCGCCGCGTTGGCGATGTTCACCGCGTTCCAGTCGTAGAAGGCCTGCGCGCCGCTCGCCGCGACGGCCGCCTTGCACGCCGCCGACTTGGGTGACTCCGGCCCTTCCGCGTAGCACGCGGCCACCCGGCTGACCGGGTCCGTCATCGAGCCGTGCGCCGCGGCGGGCGCTGCGGCGTACGCGGCCACCGCGAGCGGGGCGAGGCCGAGGGCGGCGATCCGGGCGGCGGTGCGGGTGGCGGCGTGCGGGCGGCGTGCGGGCATGGGCAGAACTCCTCTGAGCGGGGCGTACGGGTTGCTACGGGCGGTGCGGCGCCGTCCCCGTCACGGGGTGACGACGCCGCCTCCGGCCCTCCCTGGCTCGCCCAAGCTAGCCACCGGAAGCGCTCGTTCCGAGGCCTTGGGCCCCCTGGCGCCGATCCTTAGGGTCCGCTTAAGGCACCGGTAAGAGCCCCCTGAGGAACGAGCCCCGCGCCGTTGCACCCGACCGCCCCCTGCCCGGAGACTGTCAGCCACGGTCGAGGGGCAGCGGTCGCGCTGTCGTGGTCGCAGGGGGACGCTTGAGCATCGAAGCAGCCATCGCGGGACGGCTGGCAGGAGTGGTCGCGAGGCCGCTCATCGGCCGTGTGCAACGCGAACTGGCCCGCCGGGGACGGGCCAGGGGGAGCCTCGCCGATGCCCTGGCCCGGATAGCCGACCCGGACCGTCGGACCGTTTCCCCCACCGCCCTGCTGAACGACCTCCCCCGCGGGGTGAGCAACCGCGAAGTGCTCGGCTGCATAGCGACCCCGGAATTCCGGGCGCTTTCCCAGCAGCTGATGGCCATTGAGATCCTCGACGGGGACCTGAGGGCGGCGACGAAGGTGAAGTTCGCCCTGCGGGACTTCTTCAGGCAGCAGTTCCCGAACGCCGACGTCGCCGCCGTGAACAACTACTCGGAACTCCTCTTCGTTCATCTGCACCGCAAGTGCGAGGAGCTGGTCGGAGAACTCCGTGCGGCGCTGAAGGACGAAACGAACGCGATCGACTGGGCGCACGCCACGCTGGCGCGGGCCACCGCGGATTCCATCGAGTCGTACCTCGCCGTCCTGGCCCGTCCGCACAGGCTGACGATCGAGGACCGGGCGCAATGGACCCAGCGCTACCGCAAGGCGTTCTCCCTGCACGAGGAAATAGCGCTGCCGGACCTCGGCAACCGCCGCCGGATCCACTACAGCAAGATCTTCGTCAAGCCGCAGCTGGTCGACGGACAGGCGGCGGACCGCACGTCCTTCGACGACTTCGTCGATTCCATCGACCGGACCGTACTCCTGGGCGACCCCGGGGCCGGGAAGTCGACGAGCAGCGCCGTATCCGCGTCACTGCTGTTCCAGCAGGGCCGGTCGATCCCCTTCTACGTGGTCATGCGCGAGGTCGACTTCACCGCGGCGGGCTTCTCGTTGGTGAAGGTCGTGGAAGAGCAGTTGTCCCACCGGTACCAGATCAGGGTGCCGGAAGGGCTCGTCGAGGAGCTGCTCCTCGAAGGGTCCGCACTGCTCGTGTTCGACGGCCTGGACGAGGTGCAATCGGAGAGCGTGCGCCGACGGTCTTCCGAGATCATCGAAACCGCCAGCCGCTTGTACCCGTTGTCCCGCATCCTCGCCACGTCCCGCATCGTGGGGTACAGCTCGGCGAAACTGAATCCCGCGACCTTCCACGAGTACCGCATACGCCCCTTCGACGACGGGCGCGTCCTGCAGGACGGTGAGGTCCGCGAGTACGTGTCCAAGTGGTTCTCGGTGGGGGCGCGCCTGCCGGAACCACCCGGCCACGTGGCGGAGACCTTCATGCGGGAGAGCGCGAGCATCCCGGACCTGCGCTGCAATCCGCTCCTGCTGGCCTACATCTGCGTGCTGTACCGGGGGCACCGCTTCATCCCGCGGAGCCGGGCGCAGCTGTACAAGAAGTGCGCGGAACTGCTCCTGGCCGACTGGGACAACTTCCAAGGCCTTCCGGTCAACAGCGAAACGGATCTCGACACCGTACGGCACACCCTCGCCGCGCTGGCCTACAGGTCGATCACCGACCCCCAATGGCTGGCCGGAATGCCGGAATCCGATGTGAAGTCGGTTGCCTCGGCCGCCATGTCCGACGAGTCCGTGCCCGCCCACGAGGAGGCGCGCCGCCTGGCCGAAGACCTCGTCAACCTGTGCCGCGGGCGCGCTTGGATCTTCACGGAGCTGGGAACGGAGCCGGACGGTTCGGGAATCTTCGGCTTCACCCACCAGAGCCTCCAGGAGTACTTCGCCGCCCTTCACCTGACGCGGAACAGCGGGACGCCCGAACTGCTGGCCGACCGGCTCCTGCCCGAGCTGACGGGCGGCCGATGGGAGGTCCTCGCCCAGATCTGCATGAACCTGGCGGACGAGAAGTGGGTCAGCGGGAGCAGCCGTGTCGTCACCAGGCTCCTGGAACGCGGACAGACGGCGGAGGGCGTCGGGCTCCGGACGCTCGTCGAGTTCATGGCCCGCCGGCTCGACGTCGTGAAGATCAACGTCACGGCCATGCGGCTGCTCATGAAGCTCGCGATCGACAGCTACATCTCCACGGCGTCGGGGGAACTCCGCGAGCTCCTGTCGCCCTCGGGGCCCTACCCGGAGGCGGCCTGGGCGGCCTTCCAGGACGTCGCCGAAGAGAACCTCCCCCGAGAGGCGGACGCCGGAACAGGCCACAGCTTCTCCCTGGCGTGGCTCGTGGCGAACATCCACTACCTGCCCGCCCTGCCGAGCGACCGGGAGCGGGCGAACGCGTACGCCGATCCCGTGCGGGCGCACTTCGACTCGCTGAGCGGTCTGCAACGCATCGCCTCGAGGCAGATGCAGAACTCCGCGGCGGGCTGGGCCCTGTGCCTGTACACGGGCGCGGCTGACATCCGGGTGCTGGCGAGTGCGCAATCCCGCCGCGCCGCGGGTCCGCCCGACGCGGCGCACAGCAACGTCCTGTCCGTCATGCTCGATACGGCGGGCATCCCCAACTCGCTGGGCCCCCTCTCGCCCGCCGCATGGATCTTCGACGCCATGGGCGGCAGCGACGCCAACGCGCGCCAGTACGAGCGGGCCCACCAGGCCCTCGCCGATCTCGCCGTGATGCTGGGTGACCCCATGGACACCCTCGTGAACCTCGACATACCCCGACTGGACGACCGCTTCGTGGCCTACTGGAACCAGTGCGGCGCCGCCCGCTGCGACAGGGCCTTCCGGAAGCTGTACGAGGAACAGTCCAGCCGCGGATTCCTAGCCGAGGGCCACGCCCTCACCGGTCTGACCTACGTGTGCACGGGGCTCGTGGAACTGCTCGACGAGGTGTACGCGCAGCGGGTGAGGTATCCGCTGTCACTGGCCCTGTTGGCGAAGGCCCGCAGGGAGCGCGACCCCGGCATCCTGGAGCCGGTCACCCGGCACCTGATGTTTCCGGCCCGACGCTTCGTGAGGAACTGGTCCGGGGGCCAGCCGACCTGGAACGCGAACACCATGCAGGTCTCCTGACGTGAGGAGCGAGCGGTACCCGCGGTCACGGGCAGATCTGTCGCACGTGAACGCAGGTACCGCTATCCCGCACCTCCGTGAGGAGGTGCGGGATGGCGCCGGGGCCCGGGGCCGTTGGGGTCAGGCGAGCAGCGCTCTCAGGCCCGCCGTCGAGCGGGCCTGCCGCTCCAGGGCGTCGAGGGCCGCGACGGCCTGCGCCGCCGCCCCCGGGTCCCGCTCCGCCAGGCCGCTGTCCGCGAACTCGTCCTCGTCCAGGCGGATCACCCGCGACCCGTCCGCCGAGACCCACAGGTCCAGGTCGAGGTCCTCCACCACGACCTCCCCGCCCCGGACCACCGCGGGCCGGGTGATGTCGCAGTACCAGCCCTTGAGGACGCCCGCGCCGCTGCGGACCTCCTTGACGGCGTACCAGCGGTCCCGCCAGAAGTGCTCCGTGAACACGTCGCCCGGCTCGAAGCGGACGAAGCCGAAGTCGCGGACGCCCGGGGCCGCCCACGGGGCGCGTACGGACACCCGGGTGCCGGTGTCGGCGAGCAGGTCGGCGGGATAGCGGATCTTGGTCACGCCGGCCTTGACCAGGGTCACCGTGAGCGTCCTCGGCAGCACCCGCGCGCCGTCGGGATCCGGCGCGGACACCCGCTTCGCGTAGCGGACCTCGCCGGCGCAGATCTCGTAGCCGAAGCCCTTGTTGACCGCGAGCATCGGGGCGTTCTCGCTGTCGTTGCCCGTGAACGCCTGCGTGTAGCCCGCCGCCCGGGCCCGGTGCAGGGAAGCGGCCTTGGCCAGCTTGGCCAGCCCCCGGCCGCGGAAGGCGCGCCGGGTGCCGGTCATCGCCGAGGCGTAGCGGGTGGCGCCGTCGGTGTGGGCCGCGGTGAAGGCCGCCACCTCACCGTCGACGAGGACGACCGTGCTCAGCTCCCGGTCGAGGGCGGGGGCGCGCCAGATGTGCCGCAGCCAGTCCTCGTAGTCGTCCATGTCCGTGGGCACGTCCCCCGGTTCGTCCGAGGAGGCCTCGGCGTCGGCCTCGAACAGCGGTCGCGGGTCGGCCGCGAAGGCGGCGGCCGGGTGCAGGTCGACCCCGGGGGGCAGGGCGGCGGGCAGCTCCGGCAGGGCCGCGGTGGTGAGGTCCAGGCGCAGGAAGTGGGCGGAGCGACTGGCCCAGTACCCGCGCCGCTCGGCGAAGGACCGGTGGGCGGGCTCGTCCAGGACCCAGGCGAACACGTCGGTGGCACCCCGCTCCGCGAGGTGCCGCTCCGCCGCGCGCACGAGCGGGCCGCCCGCACCCAGACCCCGGTGCGCGGGGTCGACGTACGCGTTCAGGAAGGCCTGACCCGGCTCGGGACTGTCGTGCGCGATCCCCACCTGGGCGCTGCCCACCACCGTGCCGTCGGGCGTCTCGGCGACCAGCAGGCGGTAGTGCCGGTCGGGGTGGGCGGAGGCGAGTTCGAAGGCGACGCCCTCGGCGGTCGTGATCATGTAGGGGAGCGCGGCCCGGCGGACGCGGACGACGGCTTCGGCATCCGCCACGTCGCCGGGGCGCAGGTCACGAATCAGAACGGTCATGCTCCGACGCTACGTTCGTCCTCGCGGCGCCCGCCTCCGAATTTCCCGCCGGTGGCCGGGGAACGGCCGGGGGATGGGCGACAATCGGGCCCGTGACCTCGACGAACCTGAAGCTCGCCCTTGACGGCTCGGCCGGTGCGGCCGCCCCCTACGAACAGTTGCGCGCGCAGATCTCCGGGCAGGCGCGCTCGGGGCGGCTGCCGGCCGGCTTCAAACTGCCGACGGTGCGCGGGCTGGCGGAGGAGCTGGGCCTGGCCGCGAACACGGTCGCCAAGGCCTACCGGGCACTGGAGGCGGACGGGGTGATCGAGACCCGCGGCCGCAACGGCACCTTCATCGCCGCCGAGGGCGGCACGGCCGACCGCGAGGCCGCGACGGCCGCCCAGGCCTACGCGGAGCGCGCCCACCGGCTGGGCCTGACCCGCGAGGCGGCCGAAGCCGCCGCCGCGGCGGCCCTGCAGGCGCGGTACGGAGCCTGACGGCCGATCGCAGGCCGACCACGCCCCCGCTGTACGTCGATCACGACGCCCAGCGATGGCGAGGTAGGCACTCCGGCGTCCAGGGAGAGGCCCATCAGGTGAACACGCCCTGCCCCTACAGGTACAGCCCCGCGTCCGCCCCGTGACCCTGGGGCGGCAGCAGGGACGCCGGGCCCGCGCCGCGCCGGAGCGCGAACAGCTCGGCCAGGGTCGCCCCCTCGCGCGGCACCCCCTCGTCGGTGCCGAGCCACTCCACGGCCTCGCGGTGGGTCAGCCGGTCGACCTCGATCCGGGCCAGGCAACGCCCGGGCCGGACCACGGCGGGGTGCAGCCGCTCCAGGTCCTCGTTGGTGGTGACGCCGACCAGGACGTTGCGGCCCTGGCCCAGCAGACCGTCCGTCAGGTTCAGCAGCCGTGACAGCGCCTGCCCGGCGGTGTGCCGGGCCTCGCCGCGGATCAGCTCGTCGCAGTCCTCCAGCAGCAGCAGTCGCCAGCGGCCCTTGGCCGTGCCCTCGTCCTCGCCGATGGCGATGTCCATCAGGTAGCCGACGTCGTTGAACAGCCGCTCGGGGTCGAGGACGCAGTCCACCTGGCACCAGTCGCGCCAGGACCGGGCGAGCGTGCGCAGCGCGGAGGTCTTGCCGGTCCCGGGCGGCCCGTGGAGCAGCAGCAACCGCCCCGCGATGTCGTCCGGGGTCACCTTCATCAGCCGGTCGAGCGCACCGGCCACGGGCGCGGTGTAGTTGGGCCGCACCTCGGGCCAGGTGCCGGCGGCGATCTGGCGGGTCGTCCGGTACGGGCCGCGGCGCGGGGAGACGTACCAGAACCCCATGGTGACGTTCTCGGGCTGCGGTTCGGGCTCGTCCTGGACGCCCTCGGTGGCCTCGCCGAGCACGCTGGAGGCCAGTTCGTCGCTGACCGCCGTCACGGTGACGTCCGCGCCCCGGCTCCAGCGCGAGACGAGCATGGTCCACCCCTCGCCCTCGGCGAGGGTGGCGCTGCGGTCGGAGTCGCGGGCCGAGCGCAACACGGTGGCGGCGGGCGGGACCAGGGTGGCCCCCGCCTTCACCCGCTCGATGGAAACGCTGTGCGAGTACGGCTGCTCGCCCGACGCGAACCGGCCGAGGAACAGTGCGTCGACGACGTCCGACGGGGAGTCGCTGTCGTCGACGTTGAGCCGGATCGGCAGCGCGTCATGAGGGTTGGCTGGCATGGCGCCCATGATCCGGCACGAAGTGGCCCCGTGCACCCGTGTTTCGCCGGAACGGGTGCGCGGGTTCCCTCTTCAAACGCAACCGGGGTGAAGATTCCGGCCGGAACTCCACCCCGAACATTCTTGGCATGAACACTTCCAGACAGGCCCCGCTCCTTGTACCACGGAACCGAGACGAAACCCCCACAAGGAGCCGTACATGAGATTGTCACGGTTTGCCGCATTAACCTCCTCGCTCCTCCTCGCCGCGGGCGCCGCGCTGTTCGGCGCCGGACAGGCCTCCGCCGCCCAGGCGGACTTCGGCTACGTCGCCCTCGGCGACTCGTACTCCTCCGGCGTCGGATCCGGGAACTACGACAGCTCCAGCGGCGATTGCAAGCGCACCAGCAGGGCCTACCCAGCCCTCTGGGCCGCCGCGCACGCACCCCAGACCTTCTCCTTCACCGCCTGCTCGGGCGCCCGGACGGACGACGTCCGGGCCAACCAGCTCGCCCCGCTCAACACCGGGACCGACCTCGTCAGCCTCACCGTCGGGGGCAATGACGCCGGCTTCTCCGACGTCATGACGACCTGTGTGCTCCAGTCCGAGACCAACTGCATCAACCGCGTCAACCAGGCCAAGGCGTACGTCGACTCCACCCTCCCCGGCAAACTCGACGCCGTGTACGACGCGGTGGCCTCGCGCGCGCCCAACGCGCACGTGGTGATCCTCGGCTACCCCCGCTTCTACAAGCTGGGCGGCAGCTGCATCGCCGGCCTGTCCGAGGGCAAGCGGTCCGCGATCGACGGCGCGGCCGACTACCTCAACGCCGCGCTCGCCAAGCGCGCCGCCAACCACGGCTTCAGCTTCGCCTCGGTGACCAGCGCCTTCACCGGGCACGAGATCTGCTCGGGCAGCGAGTGGCTGCACAGTCTCAACTGGGCCAACATCGGCGAGTCCTACCACCCGACCGCCGCCGGACAGTCCGGCGGCTACCTCCCGGTCTTCACCAGCGCGGCCTGAGGAACCGGCATCATCACGGCGTCGGGCCCGGGCTGGACGACGGGCTCGGCGCGCCGGACGAACCGGACGTACCGGAGGTGCCGGACGTGCCGGGAGAGGAGGTCCCGCCCGACGGGGTCGGCGCCGCGCACCTGACGGAGAAGTTCACCCAATCGGAGACGAGCGTGCCCGGCCGCCGCACCTCCAGCCGCACCGCGTCGTCCAGCGTCGCACCGGGGCGGTGGCTCAGCTCGGTGAAGGACAGCTCCCGGACGGTGGGCCCGCCCGCCTCGAAGGTGACGGCCTGCCAGTCCGGCGCGGAGCTCACCCCGCTGCGGGTGGTCCAGCGGTACTCCACGACCACCGGCGTACGGACCACCTCCAGGGACGCGGTGAAGGCGGGCGCGGACTCCTCGGGCGGCGGGCAGGGGCCCGCGTACCGATCGCGCACCGCGCGCACCGACACCGTGACCTTCTGGTCCGGCGTGGCCGACCCGCTCGGCGACGGGCTGGGCGAAGGAGTGGTCGAGGGCGTCGCGGAGCCGGCGGGGGAGGCGCTCAGCGAACTGCCCGGCCCGGCCGTCGCACCGCCGTCGCCCGCGTCCCCGCCCGTACGGTCCTTGAGCAGCAGCCAGCCCAGCACGGCCAGCGCCAGCAGCAGGAGCACGATTCCGGCGGTGAGCACCAGACCGGCCCGACCGGTGCGGGGCGAGTCCGCAGCGGGCCCGTAGCCGGACCCGAGCGTGGGCGCCGGGGGCGTGGGCGTCCCGTACGGCCCCGAGTCCCGATCCGGGCCGATGGCCGGCCCGCGCCCTTGCTCATGTCCGCGACCCGGGCCGTCGCCGTGGCGCGCGGTCGTGGTCGGCGCATCGGGGCCCGACACCGGTCCGCCCTCCGCCCGTACGGCGCCGCCCGCACCCACCACCCGCAGCATCCGCGCCGCCTCCGGCGCGGAGAGGCGCAGGGCCGGGTCCTTGCGCAGCAGCCCCTCCAGTACGGGCGCCAACGCCCCGGCGCGGCGCGGCGGAGGCAGCTCCCTTTCCACCACGGCCTGCAGCGTGGCGACCGGGGTGTCCTGGCGGAAGGGGGTGTGCCCCTCGACCGCCGCGTAGAGCATCACGCCCAGCGACCAGAGGTCGGAGGCGGGCCCGGGCGCGGTGCCCAGCGCCGCCTCCGGCGCCAGGTACTCGGGGGAGCCGATCACCTCGCCGGTCATCGTGATCGCCGAGGAGCCCTCCAGCCGGGCGATGCCGAAATCGCTGAGCAGCACCCGGCCGTCGTTGGCGATCAGCACGTTCCCCGGCTTCACGTCACGGTGCAGCACGCCCGCCTCGTGCGCGGAGCGCAGCGCCGACAGCACCTGCTCGCCGATGTGCGCGGCCCGCTGCGGGGGCAGCGGGCCGTCGGCCTCCAGCACCTCCGCGAGCGAGAGCCCGCGCACCAGCTCCATCACGATCCAGGGCCGCCCGCCGTCGGTGGCCACGTCGTAGACGGTGACCACCCCGCGGTGCGTGACCCGGGCCGAGGCCCACGCCTCGCGCTCCAGGCGCGCGTACATCCGCTGCACGTCGGCCTCGTCCATACCGGCCGGGGCCCGGACCTCCTTCACAGCGACCTCGCGGCCCAGGACCTCGTCCCTGGCCCGCCAGACGAGGCCCATGCCGCCCTGGCCCAGCGGGCCCAGCAGCCGGTACCGTCCCGCGACCACGCGTTCGTCGCCGCTCGGCTCTCCGCTCACGCGAGCCCCCTCATCCGGGTAACGGGGTGATCACTCCAAGTTAACCGATCGTTCCCGGTGTGACGCCCGTCGCGCCGCAACTCTCCGCATCGCACTCTCGCGCGGCCGTCGGATCCGTCGGAGGGCCCCGCGGCAGCCCCGTGACGCCGGGTCACTTCGGAGAGTAACGGTCAACTGCGCTGAGTAATCGTCAACTACCCACCACTACAGGGGTAATTCACGCGACCGGGATACCCGACTGCCACGCGAGGGCGATAGGGTTAACCTGCCCGGGCCGGGTGCCTTCGTACGGGTGGGGAGAGACATGGAACAGATAGCTATGCGCAGCAGGCCGCCCCGCGTGCCTGCCATCACCTGCGGGAGCGGTGCGACCAGTTCGCGCCTCGACCGTCACCTCGCGGTGCTCGGCGGACCCGCCGTGCCGCACGGTGACGCCGCCGAGGCGACGCTGCTGATGCGTGAGCTGACGTCGCGCGACCACACGCACGTACAGCGGAGCCGGAGCGCGCGCGTCTCGCTCTTCGCGCCGCTGCGACGGCTGCGTCGTACGCTCTTCGGCAGCCGGCGCTCGTAACCGGTTCCGGATCCAGGGCCGTTGCGGCGGCACCCGGATCCGCTTCCGTACCCGGCGTCCGTACCCGCGTCCGTATCCGCGTCCAGAGCGTCTCCCCGATCGCTCCCGTCCCCGGCCTCAGGCGATCACACCGTCCCGGCGCAGTGCCGTGATCTGCGCGTCCGTCATCCCCAGGGCGCGCAGCAAGGCGCCGGTGTGCTCGCCGAGCGCGGGAACCGCACCCATCCGCGGTTCCGCGCCACCCGGCAGTCCGATCGGCGGCAGCAGCGCCCGCAGCGGACCCGCCGGTGAGGCGATCTCCCGCCAGCGGTCCCGCGCCGCCAGCTGGGGGTGCCCGGCCAGCCGGGCCACCGAGTTCAGCCGTGCGCAGGCGATCCCGGCCGCCTCCAGCCGCGCGAGCGCCTCGGTCGCCCCGTACCGGCCCAGCGCCTCGGCGACCACCGCATCGGTCTTCTCCCGGTTCGCGGTGCGCGCGGCGTTCGTCGCGTACGCCGGATCCTCCGCCAACTCCGGTCGCTCCAGCACCTGTTCGGCGAGCCGCCGCCACTCGCGGTCGTTCTGCACCGACAGCAGGACCCGGTCCCCGTCGGCCGTGGCGTAGGCGTCGTACGGCGCGATCACGGCGTGCGCCAGACCGGTCCGGGCCGGTTCCTCTCCGCCGTGCATGGTCAGGTGCAGGGGGTGGCCCATCCACTCGGCGAGCGCGTCCAGCATCGAGACCTCCACCGGACCGCCGCGCCCGGTCGTGCCGCGCCGCAGCAGGGCCGCGAGGACCCCGGAGAAGGCGTACATGGCCGCCGCGATGTCGGCGGCCGGGATGCCCGCCTTGACCGGCCGGTCGGGGGTGCCGGTGACCGAGACCAGGCCCGCCTCGCACTGCACGAGCATGTCGTAGGCCCGCTTGTGCGCGTACGGTCCCTGCGCGCCGTAGCCCGAGACGTCCACGGCGACCAGCCGCGGGTAGCGCGCGCACAGTGCGGCGGCGTCCAGCCCGAGCCGGGCGGCGGCTCCCTGGGCGAGGTTCTGTACGAAGACGTCCGCGTCGGCGAGCAGGCCGTGCAGGGCGTCCAGGCCGCGCGGGTCCTTCAGGTCCAGCGCGATCGACTCCTTGCCGCGGTTGGCCCACACGAAGTGCGAGGCCAGCCCGTGCGCGGCGGTGTCGTAACCGCGGGCGAAGTCCCCGCCGTCGGGCCGCTCGACCTTGATCACGCGGGCCCCGAGGTCGGCGAGCTGCCGGGTGGCGAAGGGCGCGGAGACGGCCTGCTCGACGGCGACGACGGTGATCCCGTCGAGGGGGAGTGGCTGGTGGCTCGAGTTCATGCCCCGGTCCTACCGTCCCGCTCCCGGTCTGTCACCCCCCGAGGTCGTCCACCGCAGGCCGCGGCCCGTTCCCGACCCGCGTGGCACCGTGGCGACGGGGCCTAGAACGGGAGCGCGAACTGGCCCTCCGGTCCCTCCTCCTGGTGGCTCAGGACCGAGGCCGGGCGGCGCGCCCAGCGGGGCGGTGGCAGCACCCCGGCCGTGCGCAGCCGCTCCGCCGGGAGCGCGGGCCCCGGTTCGAAGATGGCCCGCTCCGTGGCCAGCTCGGCGAGCAGGCTCACGGTGGTGACGAGGGCCAGCAGCTCCGAGGTCCAGGTCTGCGGCCACTCGGCGGGGCCCAGCGCGTCCAGGCCCTGCGCCTGCGGCGCCCGGTGCGCGCAGCGGGCGGCGAACCACCGCTCCAGCACGCGCACCCCGCCCGCCTCGTACGTCCACGCCGCGGCCGGGACGGGTGCGATGCTCCCGGCGCCCAGCAGCAGGCTCTCGCCCTCCTCGTCGTACGCCAGTTCGCCGGGCCACCCCGTCACCGCCGAGCGGACGTACGGGCGGCGCCCGCCCGGCAGTCGGGGCGGCTCACCCCCGCGGGCCCCGCGCAGCTGGACGGTCAGCAGCCGCTGCCCCAGCTCCAGCCCGGCCCGCCACCGCTCCGGATCGGCGGGGAGCGGGACCTCGTCGCCCCGCGGGCCCGGTCGGGCCGCCGCGAGGACCCAGCACAGGACGTCCTCCGGGGTCACCCAGCCGCGGTAGAGCTCGCCCAGCAGCGGCAACAGCCCCGGCGCCAGATTGGGCTCGGCGCCCCCGGGGCGGCGGTGCAGCGGGCGGATCCGGCCGAGCCGCCCCGCCGGAAGGTGCGCGGTGACCAGCGGGGACGCCAGCCCGGGCGGCTCCACGAGGAAGAGCTGGTGCTCGTCCAGGACCCGCCACAGCTCGGGGCGGGCCAGGTCGATCAGCCGCTGGTCGGGCAGCAACCACTGCTCGTCGAAGGGTTCGTACAGCACCCGGACGGGGTCGGGGCAGGCGCCGGGCTCCCGTCCGAAGCGCCCCGTGGCCGACCGCTGGCCGGGCAGCGCGGCCGCACCGGAGGCGGGCCCGCGCGAGCGGCTCGGCCGGAACAGCCGCTCCCGCTCGGCACCTTCGGCGCCGGTCACCGCCGCCCAACGGGCCCGCAACGAGCCGGGATCGGGCGCGGCCACCCAGTCCCGCCCGAGCCGCATCCCACCCACGGACCAGGGGAGCAGCTCGTCCAACAGGGGCGCGGCCGGGGGCGGCGCGGTCGGCGGCACGACCGGCTGAGGTACGTCTTCGCTCACAGCATCCGATGCTAGGGGGTGTGGGCCCGGTCCACGGTCGGCGCACACACCCGAATATGGTCGGAGTTCTCCCTTCTCGTCCTCTTGACGATATGGGGGCGACCCCTTTATCGTCGGGATGACGAAATTAGGGGGTCCGTCATGGCCGACATCACCCGGCGCTTCGGTTGGCGCCACCTGCGCTCCGCGCCCACCGCCCACATCCGGCACCACAAGCGCGGACACCTCGCCCACGACGGGCGGGGGCTCAGCTTCTGGTACCGGTCGCTGTCCGCGGCGCTCTCCGAAGTGCCCGTCGACGACCGGGAGTTGGCCATGGCCTTCCATGCCAGGACGTCCGACTTCCAGGACGTCGCCGTGCAGGCCACCGTCACCTACCGGATCAGCGACCCGGCCGAGGCCGCGGACCGGCTCGACTTCTCCGTCGACCCGGACACCGGAAGCTGGCGCGGCGCACCCCTGGAGCAGATCGCCACCCTGCTGACCGAGACCGCGCAGCAGCACGCGCTGGACGTACTGGCCCGAACCCCGCTGGCCGTCGCCCTGGTGGACGGCGTCGCCTCCGTGCGGGAGCGGGTCGCCACCGGTCTCGCCGCCGAGCCCAGGCTCCCGGCCACCGGCATCGAGGTGGTGGCCGTGCGGGTCGTGGCGATCCGCCCCGAGGTCGAGGTGGAGCGCGCCCTGCGCACCCCGGCCCGCGAGCAGATCCAGCAGGAGGCGGACCGGGCCACCTACGAACGGCGGGCCGTCGCCGTCGAGCGCGAGCGGGCCATCGCCGAGAACGAGCTGGCCAGCCAGATCGAACTGGCCCGCCGCGAGGAGCAGTTGATCGACCAGCGCGGCACCAACGCCCGCCGTGAGGCCGAGGAGAAGGCGGCGGCCGACGGCATCCGGACCGGAACCGAGGCCGACCGCAAGGTGCGCATGGCCCGCGCGGAAGCCGAGGCGGCGCGGGAGACGGGCGCGGCGCGCGCCGACGCGCAGGCCGCCTGGCTGCACGTGCACGACGAGGTCGCCCCGGGCACCCTGCACGCCCTGGCGGCGACCCGGCTCGCGGAGAACCTGCCGCGGATCGAGAACATCACGCTCTCTCCCGACGTCCTCACCGGGCTCCTCAGCAAGCTCGGACGTCCGGACGGCGGAGCGGACGCGTGAGCCTGGCCCCGCGGGCGGTGCTCGTGCACCGCAGGACCGAGTACGAGGAGCTGCTCGCCCGGCACGGTACGCACGGGCAGGCCGCCTTCTTCCTCTCCAGCCGGGGCCGGTCGATCGACGAGGTGGTCCGCCGCCACGACCGCAACCAGCAGGCGCTGCGGGAGGTGGCGGCGGCGGTGCCGCTCACCTGGCGCAGCTCCCGGGTGGAGCGGGCGGACCTGGACCGGTTCCTCTTCGCGCCGCAGGACGTGGTGGTCGTGGTCGGCCAGGACGGCCTGGTCGCGAACACCGCGAAGTACCTCGGCGGGCAGCCCGTGGTGGGCATCGACACCGACCCCGGGCGCAACCCCGGGGTCCTGGTCCGGCACCGCAGCACCGACACGGCCGCCCTGCTGCGCGCGGCGACCGCCGGCGGCGGACGGACGGACGAGCTGACCATGGTCGAGGCCGTCGCCGACGACACCCAGCGCCTGCGCGCGCTGAACGAGATCTACCTGGGCTCGTCCGGGCACCAGACGGCCCGCTACCGCCTGGGCTCCGACGGCGCGTCGGGCGAGGGTGAGGGCGCGGGAGCGGGTGAGGGCGAGTCGCAGGCGTCGTCCGGGGTGGTGGTGGGCACCGGTACGGGAGCCACCGGCTGGCTGCGTTCCCTCTGGCTGGACCGCGGCAGCCCCGGGGGGTTGCCCGGGCCGGGCGACCCGCGCCTCCTGTGGTTCGTGCGCGAGGCCTGGCCCTCTCCCACGACCGGAACCACGAGGGTGGCCGGTGAGCTGGAGCGGGGGCAGGAGCTGCGGCTGACCGTGGAGTCGGACCGGATCGTGGTCTTCGGCGACGGGATGGAGGCCGACGCCCTGGAGCTGACCTGGGGCCAGAGCGTACGGGTGGGCATCGCGGGAACGTCCCTGCACCTGGTGACGTGAGCGCTGAGCACTGAGCGCTGAGCCCCGGGAGCTGTGGCCGCGATCAGGCTTCGGGATCGGGCAGCCGGCGGAGTTCGAGCAGCACCAGGGCGACCTTCACCGCGGTCGAAATCGTCAGGGCCTGGAGGAACGGCATGCCCGCCAGCCACAGCGCCACCATCATGACCGTGAGCACCAGGAAGGCGGGCAGCAGGTTCGTCCGCCGGATCGCGGCCCGCAGGTGCGAGGCCCCGCGGCGCCGCTCCGGCTGAGCGGTACCCATCAGGCCCAGCACGACGCCGTCCCGCTCGTGCTGCTCGTCCCGCTCGTGCCGCTCGTCCTGGTCTCCCTGCCGCATCGACTGCCGCCCTTCCCGTCGCTCGGGGTCGCCTCCCAGCCGATCCTGGGCGGCGTCCCGGCGGACGGCCACCGCTGCCCGCGGCCCCGCCGCCATCCGCCGCACAGGTTCACCCGCTGGTGCCGACGGAGCCGCCAGCGCCGCCGGTGCCGCTAGTGCGCGTCCATCGTCACCGTGAACGAGAAGCGGTCACCGCGGTAGCGGATCCGGGCCACGTCCACCACCTGCCCGTCCTCGTCGTAGGTCACCCCGGTGTAGTGCAGGATCGGGCTGAGCAGCGGCACCTGGAGCAGCTCGGCGGTGGCCGGATCCGCGAGCCGCGCCTCGACGGTGTCCGTGATCCGGCTGATCCGCACGCCCACCACGTCGCGCAGCACCTTGGTCATCGGCCACCGCTCCAGATCGGCCAGGTCCACCGCCTCGGCCAGCTCCGGACGGACCGCGTTCTCGGCCCAGTTCGTCGGCTCGCCGCTCTCCCCGTCGTGCCGCAGCCGGCGGTACGTCACCACTTCCGCGAGGTCGGGGAAGTACTCCAGCAGCTCCCCGGGCACCCGCGTCCGGGTGCGGTCGAGGATCGTCGTGCGCTCGCCCGACTGCTGGGCCACGATCGCGTCGACCGAGCCCAGCAGCCGCACCGGAGCGCTGCGCCGCGCCCCCGGCTCGATGAACGTGCCGCGCCGCCGGTGCCGGCTGATCAGGCCCTCCTGCTCCAGCTCCTTGAGGGCCTGGCGCATGGTCAGCACGCTCACCCCGTAGTGCTCGGCGAGCTGCTCCTCGGTGGGCAGGCGCAGGGTCGCCTCCGGGGTGCGGCCGAGTATCGAGGCGCGCAGTGACTGCGACACCTGGTACCAGAGCGGCAGTTTCCGGTTCAGTACCAGGGAGTCGGGTGCGAAGGCGGTCACGGGCGGTTCTCCGAACGGGTGGGCAGGGCGGTGTGCTGCGATGTTAGGCGCGGAAGTGTCGTTCCAGCCCCTGCCATACGTCGTCGTAGCCGCGCTGGAGGTGCTCGGCTTCGGCCGCCTGCGCGGTGGCGGTGACCGGCCAGCGGGTCTCGAACATGAAGGCCAGGCCGTCCTCGATCTTCTGCGGCTTCAGCTCGGCGGCGCTCGCGCGGTCGAAGGTCTCCCGGTCCGGGCCGTGCGCGGACATCATGTTGTGCAGGGACCCGCCGCCCGGGACGAAACCCTCCGCCTTGGCGTCGTAGGCCCCTTCGATCAGGCCCATGTACTCGCTCATCACGTTCCGGTGGAAGTAGGGCGGCCGGAAGGTGTCCTCGCCGACCAGCCAGCGCGGGGCGAAGACCACGAAGTCGACGCCCGCCAGGCCCGGGGTGTCGGAGGGCGCGGTGAGGACGGTGAAGATCGAGGGGTCGGGGTGGTCGTAGCTGATGCTGCCCAGGACGTTGAAACGGTGCAGGTCGTAGACGTAGGGGACGTGCGAGCCGTGCCAGGCGACCACGTCGAGCGGGGAGTGGTCGTAGGTGGCGGTCCAGAGGTTGCCGCAGAACTTGTTGACCACCTCGACCGGCCGGTCCTCGTCCTCGTACGCCGCCACCGGGGCCTGGAAGTCGCGGGCCGCGGCGAGGCCGTTGGCCCCGATCGGGCCCAGGTGGGGCAGCTCGAAGGGGCGGCCGTAGTTCTCGCAGACGTAACCGCGGGCGGTGGCGTCGAGCAGCTCCACGCGGAAGCGGATCCCGCGCGGGATCAGCGCGATCTCGCCGGGGCGAGCGCTGAGCAGGCCGAACTCGGTGCGCAGCAGCAGCCCGCCCTGCTCCGGGACGATCAGTAGCTCGCCGTCTGAGTCACTGAAGACCCGGTCCGTCATCGAGGTGTCGGCGGCGTAGAGGTGGATGGCCATGCCGGTGCGCTGCGTGGCGTCGCCGTTGCCCCCGAGGGTCCACAGCCCGGACACGAAGTCGGTGCCGGGGGCCGGGGCGGGCAGCGGGTTCCAGCGCAGCCGGTTGGGGTCCGGGACGGACTCGGTGAAGGGAGCGGTGCGCAGGGCGCCGTTGTCGATGCGGGTGAAGGGCGGGTGCGCGGCCGAGGGGCGGATGCGGTAGAGCCAGGAGCGGTGGTTGTGGGGGCGCGGCTCGGTGAAGGCGCTGCCGCTCAGCTGCTCGGCGTAGAGGCCGAGCCCGGCCCGCTGGGGCGAGTTTCGGCCGATCGGCAAGGCGCCGGGAACCGCCTCCGAGCTGTGCTCGTTGCCGAAGCCGGTGAGGTACTCCAACCCCTCCGCCGTCTTCCTGGCCTGCTCGCTCATGGCTGCTCCCGCTCCGTAGAAGGAATCCTATGGTTGACAGTAGGATTCCGCGGCCCCGACGTCAACGGGCATCCGCCGGCCGCTCGCCAACCCTTCGCTCGCCGGTCCGGGGGTCGAATTCGTGCGGACGTGGGGGATCCAAAAACATGAACATTGCTCTACTCTCACGCGCATGTCGTGGATCCGCAGGCTCCCTGCCGTTCCGGCGGCTCTCCTCGCCGCCCTCACCGCCCTCCTCTCGCTCCTGGTCCTCTTCGCGGCCGCGCCCGCCGCGCAGGCCCACGAGGAGCGACCGGTCACCCTGCCCGACGGCTCCGGAAGCGTGCCGCAGTACCGCACGGGCGAACCCGACCTCCTCGTCTGCAAGACCGGCCGCCCCGACTTCGAACGCCGGACCGCCGGATTCCCCGAACCGCTCAGACAGCGCAACCTCGCCCTGTACGACCGGTGCGAGAAGAGCGGCTACCGCGACCTCCAGGCGGCCGTGGACGCCGTGGACCGCCCCGGGATGAACATCGCGATCCTGCCCGGCCTGTACGAGGAAGAGCCCTCCCTGCCCAAGCCGACCGGCGCGTGTGCGGCTCTGAAGGCCTCCAACTCCGCACTGGGCTACCAGATCCTGTCCTACGAGCAGCAGGTGCAGTGCCGCCACAACCAGAACCTCGTGGCCATCCTCGGCAAGAAGAACCTGCAGATCGAGGGCACCGGGGCGTCCCGTCAGGACGTCGTCATCGACGCCAAGTACCAGAAGCTGAACGCCATCCGGGCCGACAAGTCCGACGGGATCTACTTCCGCAACTTCACCGCGCAGCGCACCACCTTCAACTCGCTGTACGTCCTGGCGGGCGACGGCTTCGTCATCGACGACGTGCTGACCCGGTGGAACGACGAGTACGGCTTCCTCACCTTCGCCAGCGACCACGGCCTGTACAAGAACTGCGAGTCCTACGGCAACGGCGACTCCGGCATCTACCCCGGCAGCGCCTCCAACATCAACGACGGCCGCGGCTACGACGTCCCTCGCCACTCCATCGAGATCACCGGCTGTCGCAGCCACCACAACATGGTCGGGTACTCCGGCACCGCGGGCGACTCGGTGTGGGTGCACGACAACGAGTTCGACGCCAACATGGGCGGCGCCTCGATGGACAGCGCCTTCCCCGGTCACCCCGGACTCCCGCAGAACCACGCCCTGTTCGAGCGGAACCTGATCCACGACAACAACGAGGACTTCTACCCCTACGTCGCCGACGGCACCTGCGCCAAAGCACCCGTCGACCGCGGCTACGAACAGGGCGTGGTCTGTCCGCAGATCTCCATGCCGCCGGGCACCGGCATCATCACCGCGGGCGGCAACTGGAACGTGTACGAGAACAACTGGGTGTACGGACACCGCCGCGCCGGCTTCTTCCTGAGCGCCGTCCCCGCCTTCATCCGGGGCGAGTCGGCCTGGAGCAAGCAGGCCGACACCTCGCACCACAACCGCTACGCCGGAAACGTCCTGGGCAAGGACAAGTCCGGAGCCTCCCGCCCCAACGGCGCGGACGTGTGGTGGGACGGCCAGGGCACGGGGAACTGCTGGCAGGACGGACCCGACGGCTCCACCCCGGGCACCCTCCCGCAGTGCGGCGACGCGCGCGGAGCGGTGTCGGGCGGCTCGGCCCGGTTGGCGGGCGAACCGGTCAAGCTGGCCCAACTGCTCGTGTGCGCCGACTACAACGTCCAGGCGCGCAAGCTCCCGGCCGGGTGCGACTGGTACGGCGCCCGGGGCCTGGAGCGGGTGGAGACCCAGATCGCGCTGGCCGTCGCGGTCGTACTGGCCCTGGTGGGCGGGGTGTTGTGGTGGCGGCGACTGCGCGGATCGCGGCTCGGCACGCTCTGCGCCCTGCTCGGTCTGGCCGGGCTCGCCCTGGACGTCGCCGGGTCGACGATGGCGCTGACCAGCACCTCCGTCCCGGCTTTCGCGCTGCTCCTCCTCGGGTTGTGGTGGACGGGTACCGGGGTCGCACTGCGCCCCGACCGCCCCTGGCTGGCGCGGCTGACGCTGCTGCTCGGCGCACTGACCCTGCTGGACGCCTTCGACAAGGCCGTGCTGATGATTCCGTGGATCCCGCTCAGCCCGGCGTGGATCCGCGCCCTGGTGGCGCTCGTATGGGTGCTGTGGGCCGTGATCGCCTCCGCCCGCCCCGGACCGAACCCCGACCCCGCCGTCCCCGTTCCCCCCGCCGCCGGCGACGACGGGAGTGACGGTGACGGCGCCGCCGACGGTCCGGGTCGCGGCGATCACGAACCCGCCCCGGCTTCCACCTCGCTCCCCACCTCGGACGGCGTCGCGTGAGTGCGGGGGAGCGGCCGACGCCGCCCGGGCCGCCGAGCTCCGGCCCCAGCCCCCGACCCCGCCCCCGGACCGGGCGGGTTCGCGGGGCAGCGGCCTGCGCGGCGCTGCTCCTGCTCGCCGCGGCGGGTGCGGCCGGGTGCGGTGGGCGGGCCACGACCCACCACAAACCCGGCACCACCCACCAGCAGGCCTCGGGCAGCGTCGGCACCCTGCTGGCAGCCCAGGACGAGGCGGGCCACCGCCTGCGCCAAGTCCCGGCGCAGGGAGCGCCGGAGGTGAAGCTCTCCCTCCGCCCCGACAGCGAGGACGGCTGGAACCTCCAGCTGGAGGTGGGCAACTTCCGCTTCACCCCCGACAGCGTGGGCGGCGCCGCCCTCGCTGGTGGGGGCCATGCCCACCTGCTGCTCGACGGGCACAAACTGGCCCGGTTGTACGGCCCCTGGTACCACCTGTCCGCCACCCAGGTGCCCGAGGGCGCCCACACCCTGACCGTCCGGCTCTACGCGGACGACCACACGGCCTGGGCGGTCGACGGCAAGGCCGTGGAGGCCGCGGTCCCGCTCACCGCGTCCGCGCCCGGCCCGGCGGGCCACGACCACTCCACTCCCGGCACCGCGGCCCCGTCCGCGCCGCCGGCCAAGGCGCCGGCCCCGGACCCGGCCGCCGCGGCCGACCGGACGGTCACCGTCGCCGTCCGCGGCGGCAAGGTGACCCCCGCCCCCGGTCGCACGGAGTTGAAGCGGGGCGAGCGGGTCGCCCTGCGCGTCACCAGCGACCGGGCGGACACTTTGCACGTCCACGGCTACGACAAGGAACTGCCGCTGCCCGCCGGCCAGGAAGCGGTTTTGGTCCTGACGGTCGACCGCACGGGTCTCTTCGAGGTCGAGACCCACGAATCCGACCTCGTCCTGACCCAGCTCCTCGTCCGATGATCTCCGCTCCGAACGGACTACGGAGTGCTCTCGCCGATCGCCGACCCGATCACCTCGCCGATCGGGTCGGCGATCACCTCGCCGATCGCCTCACCGATCACCTCCCTGCTCAACCCGCCGCCGATCCGCTCACCACCCTCGCCCACGGCATCGGATCGCAGCACGACCTGCCCATCTCGCCGTTCTACGCCTTCGCCGGCGCCTTCACCGCACTCCTCGTCTCCTTCCTCGCACTCGGCCTCCTCTGGTCCACCTCCCGCTTCCAGGGGGCGCGCTCCGGTCGTCCACTGCCCACCGCCGTCCAGCGGGTGGCCGACGCGCCGGCCACCCGGACCGCGCTGCGCGTCCTCGGACTCGCCGCCGCCCTCTTCGTCCTGCTGCACCTCCTCCTCGGTCCCGACGACCCCGCCCGCAATCCCGCTCCCGGCGCCGTCTACGTCCTGTTGTGGGTCGGGCTCGTCCCCGCCTCCCTCCTCCTGGGCCCCATCTGGAGCCTGCTCAACCCGCTGCGCACCCTGCACTGGCTGTGGCACCGGCTGTTGCGCCGGGACCCGACCGCTCGCCGCGGTCCGACCGTGCACGACACCCCGCCGCGTCGCGCCATCCCGACCGCCGACCGCACCGCGACCGCCGACCGCACCGCGACCGCCGACCGCACCGCGACCGCCGACCGCACCGCGACCTCCGGCCGCGGCCCCGGGCCGGCTCCTCATCCCCTTCCCTCCTGGCTCGGCCTCTGGCCCGCCGCCATCGGCCTCTTCGGTTTCACCTGGCTCGAACTCGTCTCCCCGGACCCCGCCTCGCGCACCGCCCTTCTGACCGCACTCGTCGTCTTCGTCACCGTCCAACTCGGCCTCGCGGCCCGCTTCGGCGAATCGTGGTTCGCCGAGGGCGACCCCTTCGAGGCCTACTCCACCCTGCTGGCCCGCTTCTCCCCCCTCGGCCGTCGGGACGACGGCCGCCTCGTCCTGCGCAACCCCTTCCACGGACTCGACGCGACGCCCGAGCGGCCCGGACTCGTCGCCACCGTCTGCGTCCTGCTCGGTTCGACCGCCTATGACGGCTTCTCCGACAACCCCTCGTGGATCAACACCATGCAGACTTCCCCTCTCGGCCGCACCCCCGCGGCCACGCTCGGACTCCTCGGCTCCGTCGCCCTCGTCGCCACGCTCTACTGCCTCTGTGCGGCGGCCACCCGCCTGGTCTCCGGTCCGCTACCGGGTCCCCTGACCGCCTTCGCCCACTCCCTCCTTCCCATCGCTCTCGGTTACCTCACGGCCCACTATTTCTCCCTGTTCGTCACCGAAACGTCACGCACGGTAATCATCGCGGGGGGTGTTGATCCGGCTCCCGCTCCGACCCCACCTCTGGATCCCGGCGGTCTCGCCGCCCTCCAGGTCATCGCCGTCGTCACCGGCCACGTCCTCGGGGTCGTCGCCGCGCACGACCGGTCCGTGCGGCTCTTCCCGCCGGCCCGGGCCGTGGCCGGACAACTGCCCCTGCTGGCGCTGATGATCACGTACACCGTCGGGGGGCTGAGCCTCCTGCTGAACTGAGAACCGAGGACCGGCATGATGGACCCCGTGCCTCCAGCCCACCCCCTGCGCCGCGCCCCGATCCAGCAGCGCAGCGCCGACCGGCTCGCCCGGATCCTCGACGCCTGCGCCGAACTCCTCGACGAGACCGGTTACGAGAACCTGAGCACCCGGGCCGTCGCCGTCCGCGCGGGCGTGCCGATCGGCTCGGTCTACCGCTTCTTCGGCAACAAGCGGGCCATGGCCTACGCCCTCGCCGAACGCAACCTGGACCGCTACGCCGAAGGCATCACCGCACGGCTCGCCGAACTCCCGGCCGCGCACTGGCGCCCCGCCGTCGACGCGGTCCTCGACGAGTACCTCGCGATGAAGCGCACCGTTCCGGGCTTCGCCCTGGTCGACTTCGGCGTGCCCCCGCCACCCTCGACCGAGGCCGCCGACCCCGCCGATCCCAACGATCTGGTCGCCGCCCGCCTCACCGAACTGCTCTGCCTCCACCTGGTCCGTACCCCCGACGCGACCCTGCGGCGGGTGGTGCTGGTCGCCGTCGAGGCCACCGACGCCCTCGTGCAGCTCGCCTTCCGGTCCGCCCCGTCCGGAGATCCCGACATCATCGACGAGATCCGCGCGATGATGCACGCCTATCTCGCCAGGGTCCTGGACTGACGGACCCCTTCCGCGCCCGGCCGGCCTCCCGCACGCAAGCGGACGCCACCGGTTCGTGGAGGCAGGGGGCTCCCCAGCGTCCGTACCGGTCGGTATGCTCAGGCCGCCCACGTGTCGCCGCAGCCCGCTGTCCTCAGGAGGGCCCATGCCCCGTACCGCCCTGCGCATCTGCCCCCTGTGCGAGGCCACCTGCGGCCTCACCCTGACCATCGAGGGAACCGCGGTCACCAGCGCCCGCGGCGACCGCGAGGACATCTTCAGCCGCGGGTTCATCTGCCCCAAGGGCGCTGCTTTCGGCGCCCTCGACGCCGACCCCGATCGGCTGCGCACCCCACTGGTTCGACGCGACGGCAAGCTCCAGGAAGCCACGTGGGACGAGGCCTTCGACGCCATCGCCGCCGCCGTTCCCGCACTCATCGCCAGTTACGGCCCCCAGTGCACCGGTGTGGTCCTGGGCAATCCCAACACGCACACCATGGCCGGCGCCCTCTATCCGCCCGTGCTCCTCAAGGCGCTCGCCACCCGGAACCTCTTCACCGCGAGCACCCTCGACCAGATGCCCAAGCACGTCTCCAGCGGCCTGCTCTTCGGCGACCCCTTCGCGATCCCGGTGCCGGACCTCGACCGCACCGATTTCCTGCTGCTCATCGGTGCCAACCCGGTCGAGTCCAACGGTTCCCTGTGCACCGCTCCCGACTTCCCCGGGCGGCTCAAGGCCCTGCGCGCACGCGGCGGCACCCTCGTCGTCGTCGACCCGCGCCGCACCCGCACCGCGCGCCTCGCGGACCGCCACCTCGCCCCGCGCCCCGGGAGCGACGCCCTGCTGCTCGCGGCCCTCGCGCACACGCTGCTCGTCGAGAAGCTCACCGACCCCGGAGCGCTCGCGGAACACCTCGAAGGAATCGGGGAACTCTCCGAGGCCCTCCGCGCGTTCACCCCGGAAGAGGTCGCACCCGCCTGCGACCTGGCCCCCGACGACATCCGGCTCCTCGCCCGTGAGCTGGCCGCCGCACCGACCGCCGCCGTCTACGCGCGCATCGGCAGCTGCACGGTCGCCCACGGAACCCTGGCCAGCTGGTTGGTCGACGTACTGAACGTCCTCACGGGCAATCTCGACCGTCCCGGCGGCGCACTGTTCCCGCTCTCCGCGACCGCCGCGGCGCCCCGAGCCGCCGCGCCCGGCCGGGGGTTCGCGCTCGGCCGCTGGGCGAGCCGGGTCTCCGGCCATCCCGAGGCCAAGGGCGAACTGCCCATGGCCGCCCTCGCCGAGGAGATCGAAACCCCGGGGGAGGGGCAGGTCCGGGTGGTGATCTCCGTCGCCGCCAACCCGGTGCTGTCCGCTCCCGACGGCGACCGGCTCGACCGGGCGCTGTCCGGGCTCGACTTCATGGTCTCGGTGGACCCGTACCTCAACGAGACCTCGCGGCACGCCCATGTCGTCCTGCCCCCGCCGCCGCCCGCGCAGAGCGCCCACTTCGACTTCGCCTTCAACGGTTTCGCCGTACACAACCAGGCCCGCTACTCGCCCCCCGCCATCCCGCTGGAGGAGGGGCGGATGGACGAGTGCGAGATCCACGCCCGGCTGATCCTCGCCGTCACCGGGCGGCACGGGATCGATCCCGGGAGCGTGGACGAAGCCGTCATCGCCGACACCTTGGCGCGGGCGGCCGCCGACCCGCAGTCACCGCTCTCCGGTACCGACCCGAGCGTGCGGGCCCGCATGTTGGCGGGGCACACCGGCCCCGAACGGCGGCTCGACATGATGTTGCGCCTGGGCCCCTACGACCTCGCCCTCGAGGACCTCCGCGCCGCACCGCACGGCGTGGACCTCGGCCCGCTCGCCTCCCGCCTGCCGGGCCTGCTCAAGACCCGCAGCGGTCGGATCGAACTCCTGCCGGCCCCGATCGCCGCCGAGCTGCCCCGGCTGCGGGAGGCCCTTGCCGAACGACCCGACGCCCTCGTGCTCGTAGGCCGTCGCCACCTGCGGTCCAACAACAGTTGGCTGCACAACGTCCCGTCGCTGACGGGCGGTTCCAACCGCTGCACCCTCCACGTCCACCCGCAGGACGCGGGACGCCTGGGGCTCGCCGACGGCGGCCGGGCCAGGATCACCGCCGACGGCGGCAGCCTGGAGGTCCCGGTCGAGGTCACCGACGCGATCCGCGTCGGCGTGGTCAGCCTTCCGCACGGCTGGGGCCACGACCGTCCCGGCACGCGCCTGGGTGCGGCCGCGGCGGTGCCCGGAGTCAATGTCAATCAGCTCCTGGACGGCTCCCGGCTCGACCCGCTGTCGGGCACCGCCGTGCTCAACGGTTTCCCCGTGGAGTTGACGCCTCTGCCCTGAGCTGGGGTTTTGCTCGTATTGCTCACGCGTCGACGTCTTGTTGGGGTTACCGGCGGACACCTACCTTCCCAGCATGCTGACCTTCCTCGGCTTCGCCATGATCGCGACCTTCCTGGTTCTGATCATGATGAAGAAAATGTCGCCGATCGCGGCGCTCGTCCTCATCCCCGCGCTCTTCTGCGTGTTCGCCGGCAAGGGCGCGCACTTGGGCGACTACGTCATCGACGGCGTCGGAAAGCTCGCGCCGACCGCGGCCATGCTCATGTTCGCCATCGTCTACTTCGGCGTGATGATCGACGTGGGCCTCTTCGACCCGATCGTCCGCGGCATCCTGCGCTTCTGCAAGGCCGATCCCATGCGCGTGGTGGTCGGCACGGCGGTGTTGGCCGCCATCGTCTCGCTCGACGGGGACGGGTCGACCACCTTCATGATCACGGTGTCGGCGATGTACCCGCTCTACAAGCGGCTCGGTCTCAGCCTCGTGGTCATGACCGGGGTCGCCGCCACGGCCAACGGCGTCATGAACACACTGCCGTGGGGCGGCCCGACCGCCCGCGCCGCGACGGCGCTCAAGCTGGACGCGGGCGACATCTTCGTGCCGATGATCCCGGCCCTGGCCGCTGGTCTGGTGTGCGTCTTCGTCCTGGCCTACGTGCTCGGCCTGCGCGAGCGCCGCCGCGTGGGCGCGCTCTCCCTGCCGGGTGCGGTGGACGGAGAGAAGGCCGCCGGCAGCGTGGAAGCCGTGGCCGACGTCGAGGCGACGGCCGAGGCCGAGCTCCTGGTCGTGGCCGGTACGGGTGCCGGCGCATCCGGTGCCGGCGCATCCGGTGCCGGCGCATCGGGTGCCAGCGCGTCCGGAGTCGCCGGCGCCGGCGGTGCGGGTGATGTGAGTGTTGCGGGTGGTGCGGCGTCCGCCGCTCCCGGCGCGGAGGAGGACGGGTTCCAGGGGTTGGATCCGCACCGGGCCACGCTGCGGCCGCGGCTCTACTGGTTCAACGCCGCCCTCACCGTCGTGCTGCTCACCGCCATGATCATGGAATTGCTCCCCATCCCGGTGCTCTTCCTCCTCGGGGCCGCCCTCGCGCTCACCGTCAACTACCCCAACATGGCGGACCAGAAGGCCCGGATCGCCGCGCACGCCGACAACGTCCTCAACGTCGCGGGCATGGTCTTCGCCGCCGCCGTCTTCACCGGCGTCCTCTCCGGGACCGGCATGGTCAAGGACATGGCGGGCTGGCTGGTCGGCGCCATCCCCGAGGGCATGGGTCCGCACATGGCGCTGGTCACGGGGCTGCTGAGCCTGCCCCTCACCTACTTCATGTCCAACGACGGCTTCTACTTCGGTGTCCTGCCCGTCCTCGCCGAGGCGGGCGCCGCGCACGGTGTCTCCCCGCTCGAGATCGCCCGGGCCTCGCTGGTGGGTCAGGCCCTGCACATGTCCAGCCCGCTCGTCCCGGCGGTCTACGTCCTCGTCGGCATGGCCAAGGTCGAATTCGGCGACCACACCCGCTTCACGGTGAAGTGGGCGGCCCTGACCTCGCTCGTGGTCCTGGGGGCGGGGATGCTTTTCGGCATCATCTGACCCTGGCGCCCACAAAACTACCGACGCTAGTTTGTAGGGTGGCCGCGAGGTCCATGCGGTCCATGCGGTTCACGCTCGCGCTCGGGAGGAATGCGATGAAGGCCCACGACGGGATGTACATCGGCGGGGAATGGCGGCCCGCCGTCGGACGGGACCGGATCGACGTCGTCAACCCGGCGGACGAGCAGGTCATCGGCAGCGTTCCGGCCGGGACCGAAGAGGACGTGGACGCGGGTGTCCGGGCCGCCCGCGCCGCGCTGCCCGGCTGGGCGGCCACCCCGCCCGCCGAACGGGCCGCGCGGATAGCCGCCCTGCGGGACGTCCTGATCGCCCGCAAGAGCGAGATCGCGCAGACCATCACCGCGGAACTCGGCTCCCCGCTCGGTTTCTCCGAGAGGGTCCACGTCGGGGCGCCCATCGCCGTGGCCGACTCGTTCGCCGAGCTGGGCGCGACGTACGCCTTCGAGGAGCGGCTGGGCAACTCCACCGTTCTCCTCGAACCGATCGGTGTCGTCGGGGCCATCACCCCCTGGAACTATCCCCTGCACCAGGTCGTTGCCAAGGTGGCACCCGCTCTCGCCGCCGGCTGCACCGTCGTCCTCAAGCCCGCCGAGGACACCCCGCTGACCGCACAGCTCTTCGCCGAAGCCGTGCACGATGCGGGCATCCCCGCCGGCGTGTTCAACCTGGTGACCGGCACCGGACCGGTCGCCGGACAGGCACTGGCCGCCCACCCCGGGGTGGACCTCGTCTCCTTCACCGGTTCGACCGCCGTCGGCAAGCGGATCGGCGCCACCGCGGGCGCCGCCGTGAAGCGCGTCGCCCTTGAACTGGGGGGCAAATCGGCCAATGTCATCCTGCCCGGGGCCGACCTCGCCAAGGCGGTCGCGGCCGGCGTCGGACACGTCATGAACAACACGGGCCAGAGCTGCAATGCGCTGACCCGGATGCTCGTCCACCGCGACGACTACGAGGAAGCCGTCACCCTCGCAGCCGCCGCGGTCGCCAAGTACCCCACCGGCGACCCGTGCGACCCGGCCACCCGCCTCGGCCCGGTCGTCAACGCCAAGCAGCACGAGCGCGTCCGCGGCTACATCGCCAAGGGCGTGGAGGAAGGCGCCCGCCTGGTCGCCGGCGGCTCCGACGCTCCCGCGGAGCGCGGCTACTTCGTCGCGCCCACCGTCTTCGCGGACGTCACGCCCGACATGACCATCGCCCAGGAGGAGATCTTCGGCCCCGTCCTGTCGATCCTCGCCTACGACGACGAGGACGAGGCCCTCGGCATCGCCAACGGCACCGTCTACGGTCTGGGCGGCGCGGTGTGGGCGGCGGACGAGGCGACCGCCGTCGCCTTCGCGCGCCGCATGGACACCGGCCAGGTGGACATCAACGGAGGCCGCTTCAATCCGCTCGCCCCCTTCGGCGGCTACAAGCAGTCCGGCGTGGGACGCGAGCTGGGCCCGCACGGCCTGGCCGAGTACCTCCAGACCAAGTCCCTGCAGTTCTGAGCCCCGGAAACACGGAGACGACGACCATGGTCCGCGCCGCCATCCTGCCCGCCATCGGAGCGCCCCTGGAGATCCGGGACATCGTGCTCCCCGATCCCGGACCCGGGCAGGTCCGGGTCAAGCTCACCGCCGCCGGGGTCTGCCACTCGGACCTCTCCCTCACCGACGGCACCATGCGGGTGCCCGTACCCGCCGTCCTCGGCCACGAGGGCTCCGGCACCGTGCTCTCCGTCGGCGAGGGCGTCACCCACGTCGCCCCCGGGGACGGGGTGGTCCTCAACTGGGCCCCGTCCTGCGGGCAGTGCCACCACTGCTCGATCGGCGAGGTGTGGCTCTGCGTCAACGCCCTCGCGGGGGTCGGCGCGGTCTACGCCCACGACGCCCAGGGCACCGAGCTGCACCCGGGGCTCAATGTGGCCGCCTTCGCCGAGGAGACCGTCGTCGCGGCGAACTGCGTGCTGCCCGCACCGGCCGGGGTCCCGCTCGCGGAGGCGGCGCTGCTCGGCTGCGCCGTCCTGACCGGTTACGGCGCCGTCCACCACAGCGCCCAGGTGCGTCCCGGCGAGTCCGTCGCGGTCTTCGGTGTCGGCGGGGTCGGCCTGGCCGCGCTCCAGGCTGCGCGGATCGCGATGGCCGGTCCCGTCGTGGCCGTGGACGTCTCGCCGGCCAAGGAGGAACTGGCCCGTGCGGCCGGTGCCACCGAGTTCGTGCTCGCCTCCGACACCACCGCCAAGGAGATCCGGGCGCTCACCGGTGGCCGGGGCGTGGACGTCGCCGTCGAGTGCGTCGGCCGGGCCGAGACCATCCGTGGGGCCTGGGAGTCCACCCGGCGCGGTGGCCGTACGACGGTCGTCGGGATCGGGGGCAAGGAACAGCAGGTCAGCTTCCATGCCCTGGAGATCTTCCACTTCGCCCGTACTCTCACCGGCTGCGTCTACGGGAACAGCGACCCGGCGCGGGACCTGCCGGTGCTGGCCGCGCACGTCCGGGCCGGGCGGCTCGACCTCGGGGCGCTGGTGACCGATCGGATCGGGCTGGACGGGATTCCGGCTGCGTTTGGAGCGATGCTTGCCGGTAAGGGGGGTCGCTCCCTGGTCGTGTTCTAGGCCGGCTCCCCCCGCCCGCCGGTGTGCGCCTCAAGCGCCGGCGGGGCTGGGGTGGTCGGGCTCGGCCTTCGCCCTGCGGCCGGTGTGCGCCTCAAACGCCGGCGGGGCTGGGTTTGGCGGGTGTGTGCGCCTCAAACGACGGCGGGGCTGGGTTTGGTGGGTTTGTGCGTCGAGTGCCGGCGGGGCTGGGTTTGGCCGGTGTGTGCGTCGAGTGCTGGTGGGGCTCGGTTTGGGTGGTGTGCGCCTCAAGCGCCGGTGGGGCTGGAGGGGGCTGCGGTCGGGGGTGCCCCGTACGTGGCCCCGTCCTGCACGCTCGCGCATGCCTGCCCGCTCCGCTAGGCGCCCCGCAGGGCCTCGTGTTGGAGGGTCAGGCCGTCCAGTAGGGCCGTCAGGCCCGTTTCGAAGGCGGCCTGGTCGATCTCGCGCTGGCGCTCGGCCAGTAGGTGGGCCTGGCCCAGGTGCGGGTAGTCCGCGGGGTCGTACGCCGTCTCGTCGTCCACGAAGCCCCGGGCGAACGAGGCGACCGCCGATCCCAGGATGAAGTACCGCATCAGCGCGCCGATCCGCGTGGCCTGCGCGGGCGGCCACCCCGCCGCCGTCATCGCACCGAACACCGCGTCGGCCACCCGTAGCCCGGCCGGCCGGCGCCCCGGCCCCCGGGCCAGTACCGGCACGATGTGGGGATGGTCGGCCAGTGCGTCCCGGTAGGAATGCGCCCAGTCGGCCAGGGCCGTGCGCCAGTCGCGCGGATCCCCCTCCTCGAACATCGACAGGTCCACCCGTGCGCTCACCGCGTCCGCGACCGCCTCCAGGATCTGGTCCTTGGTGCGGAAGTGGTTGTAGAGGGACGGCCCGCTGACCCCCAGGGCCGCCGCCAGCCGCCGGGTCGAGACCGCCTCCAGCCCCTCCGCGTCCACGAGCGCACCTGCCGCCGTCACGATGCGTTCTCTGCTGAGGAGGGGCTTGCGCGGTCTGGCCATGCGCCACATAGTAGGGCCTGTCCCGCTTAAACTACCGCTGATAGTTTAAGCGGCCGTCAGTGGGCTCGTCGGCGGGCCCGTCAGTGGTGGGTCCGGTGGAGTCCGATCGAGTCAGATCGAGTCCGAGGGGCGCCCCGGCGGCGTCGAGGGGTGGCCATGAACCTGGAACTCAGCGAGGAGCAGACCGCGGTCCGCCGCCTCGCCCGCGACTTCGCGGACCGCGAGATCATGCCGTACGCAGCCGACTGGGACCGCGCCGAGAGCGTGGACCGGGCCATCGTCAAGAAGCTCGGCGCCGTCGGCTTCCTCGGCCTGACCGTGCCCGAGGAGTACGGCGGCTCCGGTGGCGACCACCTCGCCTACGTCCTGGTCACCGAGGAGCTCGGCCGCGCCGACTCCGCCGTGCGCGGCATCGTCTCCGTCTCCCTCGGCCTGGTCGCCAAGACCGTCGCCGCCTGGGGGAACGAGGAGCAGAAGCGGGCCTGGCTGCCGCGCCTGTGCTCCGGCGACGCCCTGGGCTGCTTCGGCCTCACCGAGCCCGGCACCGGATCGGACGCAGGCAACCTCACCACCCGCGCCGTGCACGACCCCGCCACCGACACGTACACCGTCAACGGCGCCAAGACCTTCATCACCAACGGCACCTGGGCGGACGTCGTCCTCGTCTTCGCCCGCACCAACGACGAGCCCGGCCACCGCGGGGTCTCCGCCTTCCTGGTCCCCACCGACAGCCCCGGCCTGACCCGCCGCGAGATCCACGGCAAGCTCGGCCTGCGCGGCCAGGCCACCGCCGAACTCGCCTTCGCCGACGTGCGGGTTCCGGGCGCCGCGATGCTCGGCCCCGAGGGCAAGGGGTTCTCGGTCGCGATGTCCGCGCTGGCCAAGGGCCGGATGTCGGTCGCCGCGGGCTGCGTCGGCATCGCCCAGGCGGCGCTGGACGCGGCCCTCGCGTACGCCGCCCAGCGCGAGCAGTTCGGCAAGTCGATCGCGGGTCACCAGCTCGTCCAGGAGCTGATCGCCGACATCAGCGTGGACGTGGACGCGGCCCGGCTGCTCACCTGGCGGGTCGCCGACCTCATCGACCGCGGACTGCCCTTCGCGGCCGAGTCCTCGACCGCCAAGCTCTTCGCCTCCGAGGCCGCGGTGCGCGCGGCGAGCAACGCCCTCCAGGTGCACGGCGGTTACGGCTACATCGACGAGTACCCGGCGGGGAAGCTGCTGCGCGACGCCCGCGTCATGACCCTCTACGAAGGCACCAGTCAGATCCAGAAGCTGCTCATCGGCCGCGCCCTGACCGGAGTTTCGGCCTTCTGATCAATCCATCGAGCCCGCGCGCCTGAGTACCGGGGTGAACTCACCTGAGTACGTGCGCGGATTACCCCGGCCGCGCCCGCTCGCGATGCTGGACCCATGAACGAGACACCGGTCAAGCAGCAGAACACGGGGGCCTACTACGGCCAGGCCGTCGCCTCCTTCGGCATCGCCATGGCGGCCGTCGCCCTGGGGATCTACAACCTGGAGGCGAACGCCTGGGTGCGGGCCTTCCTCGGCATCGCGGTGCTCTACCTCGTCACCTCCGCCTTCACGCTCGCCAAGGTGGTCCGTGACCGCCAGGAGGTGACCCAGATCGTCACCCGGGTCGACCAGGCCCGGATGGAGAAGATCATGACGGAGTACGACCCCTTCTCGCCGCGGTCGGCGCCGAAGCCCGCGCAGGACCGCTAAGCGCTTGCTCACCCTCCGGTAAGGTGTTCACTTCCACACGGGGACGAGCACGGCGAAGAGGGTGAGCGGGCGATGGACATCGCGGACGAGGCGACGACCGGCGGCTACCAGCCCTGGTCGGAGGTCACCCCCGACGCCGCGCGCCGGCTGCTGCTCGCCGCCGTCGAGGCCTTCGCGGAACGCGGTTACCACGCCACGACCACGCGCGACATCGCGGGGCGGGCCGGGATGAGCCCGGCCGCGCTCTACATCCACTACAAGACGAAGGAAGAGCTGCTCCACCGGATCAGCCGGATCGGCCACGACAAGGCCCTGGAGATCCTGGAGACCGCCGCGGACGGCCCCGGCACCGCCGCCCAGCGGCTCGAAGCCGCCGTCCGGTCCTTCGTGCTCTGGCACGCCGCGCACCACACCACCGCGCGGGTGGTCCAGTACGAGCTCGATGCTCTCGCTCCGGAGCACCGCTCCGACATCGTGGCGCTGCGCCGTCGCAGCGACGCCGCCGTCCGCCGGATCCTCGCGGACGGCGTCCGTGCGGGGGAGTTCGACGTGCCGGACGTGCCGGGCACCACCCTCGCCGTGCTGTCGCTGTGCATCGACGTGGCCCGCTGGTTCAGCGCGGCCGGTCAGCGCACGCCCGACGAGGTCGGCGCCCTCTACGCCGGCCTCGTGCTCCGCATGGTCGGCGCGCGCCCGTAGCGCCACGGACGCGCGCCCGCGGTGCCCGGGCGGACCCCGGTACGCCCGGGCCGTCGGTTCAGAAGTAGTAGCGCGACACCGTCTGCGCCACGCACACCGGCTTGTCGCCGCCCTCGCGCTCGATCGTGACCGTCGCCGCGACCTGCACCCCGCCGCCCGCCTCCGTGACCTCGGTGATCACGGCGGTGGACCGCAGGCGCGAGCCGACGGGCACGGGCGCGGGGAAACGGACCTTGTCGACCCCGTAGTTGATGCCCATCTTCATGCCCTCGACCCGCATCGTCTGCGGCACCAGGCTCGGCAGCAGCGACAGCGTCAGGTACCCGTGGGCGATGGTCGTCCCGAAGGGTCCGGACGCCGCGCGCTCGGGGTCCACGTGGATCCACTGGTGGTCGCCGGTGGCGTCCGCGAAGAGGTCGACCCGCTTCTGGTCGATCTCCAGCCACTCGCTCGGCCCGAGCGGCTCGCCGATCCCCCCGCGCAGTTCCTCGGCGGACGTGAAGATCCTCGGCTCGGCCATGTGCGTGTTCCTGCCCCTCGACGACGACAACGGCGAACGAACTCAACGACTCGATCAGCGACTCGGTCAGCGACTCGATCAACGAATAAGCGCTTGCTCAGCATGCTGGGGCCGCCTGCGTCTGTCAACGGACACCCGCGGCCACCGACTACGCTCGGCCCGGTGCCGCAGATTCCCGAAAAAGTCCACGAACTCACCGTCGGCCAGCTGTCCGCGCGCAGCGGCGCGGCGGTCTCCGCGCTCCATTTCTACGAGACCAAGGGCCTGATCAGCAGCCGCCGCACCGCGGGGAACCAGCGCCGCTACAGCCGTGACGCGCTGCGCCGGGTCGCCTTCGTGCGCGCCGCCCAACGCGTCGGCATCCCGCTGCTCACCATCCGCGAGGCGCTGGCGCAGCTCCCGGAGGAGCGCACCCCCACTCACGAGGACTGGGCCCGGCTGTCCGAGAACTGGCGCGCCGAGCTCGATCAGCGGATCAAGCAACTCGGGCGGCTGCGCGACCACTTGAGCGACTGCATCGGCTGCGGCTGCCTCTCGTTGGAGACCTGCGTGCTGTCCAACCCGGACGACGTCTTCGGCGACCGCATCACCGGCTCCCGCCTCTACGTCACACCCCAGTAGCGAGCAGGGCCAGCGCCACCGCCACCAGTTCTTCGTTGGAGCGGGCCGGGCGACCGTCCGGCAGGAGGAGTACGTCGCCCAGCCCGGTCCGGACCCACCCGTGCGGCCCCACCCCCGCACCGCGGAGCAAGGCTCCCCAGGCGGCGCCATCACGGCCGTGGACCAGCACCTCGCGCACCCCACCAGCGGCACTCACCTCCACCCCGCCCCCCGCACCCCCGGCCCCCACCTCCACCACCAGCCGAGCCACCCCAGCCACCCACATCGCCCCCTCCGCACCGCCCCCGGCGCCCTCGACGCCCCCCGGCACCACCGCGTCCACGCCCACCCCCCGCTCCGCCAGCGCGGCCGCCAGCTCCACCGCCCCCGGCTCGGCGAAGCGCACCTCGGCCCGGTCGGGCAGAACCTCCCAGGACCGCACCCGGGCCACCCGCGCCCCGGGGTCCGGTTCCGTGCCCACGCTCGCGCACACCACCAGTGGCACCGCGACCCCGCCCTCCCGCAGCGCCCGGAGCACCGGCCCGACCACCCGCGGCGACAGGCTCTCGCGCCCGCACGGGGTCCGCGGGTGCACCAGCACCTCCGCGGCCCCGGCGGCCACCGACCGCAGCGCCGACTCCACCAGCGCCCGCGGGGACATCGGGACCGCGGCCCCGTCCGCCGCGGTCCGCGACCCGTTCAGCGACACCTGCAACCGCACCCGGCCGGGCCGCACACCCCCGGCCCCCGTTCCCGCACCCACGTCCGCCCCGTATCCGCCCACGCACCCGCGCCCGTCACGCAGAGTCCGCGAGCGCCGGTCTGGGCACCACGATCCCGCAGCCCGCGCACACCGGGCCCACCCAGTGGCCGGGCCCGGCCGGGGCGTTCCAACGCAGCTCCTGGTCCCCGCACACCGGGCACCCCGTGCCCGGCTCCGACTCCAGCGCCTTCACCAGCCGCCGCAGCACCTCGCCCAGGGCGCCCTCCGGGCGGACGTCCGGGTCCGCGCACCGCACGACCGCCTCGCCGCCGCTCCACGTCCACTCCGGGCGCCGCAGCCCGTCGTGCTTCTCGCGGCGCCGACGCTCGGCGAAGTGGCGCTCGTACTCCAGCCACACCGCCCGCGCGTCCTCCAGCTCCTCCAGTGCGGCGACCAGCCTGAGCGGGTCCGCGCCCCGGTCGTCAGGGCCTATCCCGTGCCGGTCGCACAGGTGCCACCAGGTCGCCCGGTGCCCGTACGGGGCGAAACGCTCCAGACAGCGGCGCAGTGAATGGCGCCGCAGGGCCCGGTCGTTGCCCGCGTCGCGCACCTGGTACGCCAGACTACGGAAACCCGCCATCACACCTGCACCTCCGTCGCGCCCGTCCCCGCCCACGGCATCGAGTGACGTCACATGTCCTTGATGTGCCCAACATGCCCGCCCGGGCGCGGGCGCATGCGGGGGCGGTCGAGGCGTGCGGGTGGCACATGGCCGGAAGTCAGCGCCCCACGCGCCCCGCCAGTGTGACCAGACGGGCCAATTCCTCGTGGCAGACGTCGCTGTGCGCCCCGGAAGGCGCCCCTCCGCGCCGCACCACGGACGCCGCGTCCACGCTCACGCACCCGCCGGTCGGCAGCCCGCCGCGCAGCGCCGCGTCCAAGGTCAGCCGTGCCGAGCCGGGCACCTCCTGGATGCCGTCGTGCCCGAGCGCACCCCACCGGGCGTCGAAACCCGCGAAACCGGTCGCGTCCCCGGCCATCCGGGAGGCCAGCGGATAGAACACCTTCAAGGCGGTGTCGAAGCCCGAATGGCAGGCGACCACCGGTCCGTCCACCCTCGTCTGGAGCCCGTGCAGGTCGCCGGAGCCCCGGCCGAACGGCAGTCGGGCGGCGAAGGCGTAGTGGGAGAAGGCCCCCTGGAGCAGGGTCACCGAGTGTACGGAGCGCGGTCCGGCCGCCGGCAGCCCGCGCAGCGCGAACGAGACCACCCGCGCCCCGAAGCTGTGCCCGATCAGGTGGACCCGGGGGCCGCTCGCGCCGCCCGGCGTCCGTGCCAGCCCCGCCAGCACCGGGCCGAGGCCGTGCTCGCCGACGACCCCGGCGCGGTGCTTCATCCGGTAGTAAGTGGCCTGCCGCAGCAGCTCCTTGGCGCCGTTCCAGAGGGAGTGCGCGGCGGATCCCGCCGAGAGGCCCTGCGCCCCCGCCACCGGCGGTGCGCCGTCCAGCGCCCCGGTCTGCGCCAGCGCCTCCGTGAAGGCCCGGCACACCTCCAGCACGTCCTCGGTGAACATCAGCGGCACCCGGGCGGGCGCGGTCGCTCCCGGGCCCGCCGGGGCGTCCGTACCGCTCAACTCGCGTATCAGTGCGCCGAATTCGATGAGCGAGCCGGCCGACTCCGGCTGTTCTTCGAGCAGCTGCGCCAGCCGGTCCAACTCGGCCTCCCGGCCCGGCCAGAACTCCCCGAGCGCGGAGCGCGTCCGCGGATCCAACCGCACCGCGTATCCGGTGTCCGCGACCGCGCCCAGGTGTTCGAAGTCCGGCGGCGGATCGTCGGCGAAGACCATCGACGGCCAGAACACCCCCACGTACCCGGGCCGCACCCCCGGCCCCAGCAGTCCGGGGAAGGGCGCGAAGAAGTGGTCGTAGAGCTGGGTGGAGGTGGCCCGGTCGCTGTTCCAGCCGTGCGCGAAGACGAACAGGTCCGTCGCGTCCAGCCGGGCCACCGCGTCCCGGGACGCCGGATCCACGTCCCCGTCCGCGTCGAAGACCAGCTCCGCGTACGGCCGTACGCCCACACCAGAGGCCCCGGCGGCCCCAGCAGCCGCGCCCGGCACTCCCGCACCCGGCACTCCCGCACCCGCCATGTCGTCCCCCTCCGCGTCGCACCGCCGGGCCGCGGCGCGGCCGTGCCGACAGCATCCTGCGGGCACCCCCGACCGGCCAGCCCCACGACCGCACCGACCGCGGCGGCAGATCCCACGGGCAGGTCCCACGCGCACGTCCCCCCGGCACGCGCCTCAGGGATAGAGCAGGTACTTCTCCCGGACCGCGGCGAACCGCGCCAGCCCCGCCTCCCAGTCCGCCACGATCTCCGCGACCCCCGCCCCGGCGTCCACCATCAGCCGGACCCGGTCCGAGCCGGTCAGCCGGTCGATCCAGTGGTCCGCGCGCCACGCGAAGCCGCTCCAACTGCTCCGCGCGCTCACCAGCAGCCCGATCCCGGTCCGCACCGGGTCGAAGACCTCCGGGTCGTGCACCAGCAGCCGCACCCCGCCGCACACCCGCCCGGCGTGCTTGGAGAAGGACGGGGTGAAGTACGCCTCCCGGAACCACACGCCCGGCAGCCCCAGCGCATCCGCCTCCCGCGCCCAGCGCCGGTCGACGCCCTCCGCGCCCAGCACCTGGAAGGGGGTGGTGGTGCCCCGCCCCTCGGACAGGTTCGTCCCCTCGAACAGGCAGGTCCCGGCGTACGCGAGGGCCGTTTCCGGGGTCGGCACGTTCGGGCTCGGCGGCACCCACGGCAACCCCGTCGCCCCGAACCGGTCCCGGCGCCGCCACCCGGACATCCGGACCGTGCGCAACCGCACCGGCCGCGCCGCCAGGAACTCGCCGTTGAACAGCAGCGCCAGCTCGGCCGCCGTCATCCCGTGCGCGAGCGCGATCGGCTCCCGGCCCACGCCGCTGGCGTACGCCCGCTCCAGCACCGGACCGGCGGCCCGGGCCCCGCCCACCGGATTGGGCCGGTCCAGGACCACCAGGGCCTTGTCCGCCAGCGCGGCCGCCCGCATGCAGTCGTACAGCGTCCAGATGTAGGTGTAGAACCGCGCGCCCACGTCCTGGACGTCGAAGACCACGGTGTCCACGCCGGCCGCCGTGAAGACGTCCGCGAGCGCCTGCCCGCTCTTGTCGTAGACGTCGTACACGGGCAGTCCCGTCGCCGGGTCGCGGGAGGTCCCCTCCGACCCGCCCGCCTGGGCGGTCCCGCGGAAACCGTGCTCCGGCCCGAACACCGCCACCAGGCGCACCCGTTCGTCCGCGTGCAGTACGTCGACCAGGTGGCGCGCGTCGGCGGTGATCCCGGTGGGGTTGGTCACCACCCCGACCCGCTGACCGGCGAGCTCCCCGTAACCCTCGGCCATCAGCCGCTCCAGCCCGGTCACCACCCGCCCCGGTGTCCGGCCGCGGCCCGGCCCCGGCGCGGCGGCGCCCACCGCGCCCGCGGCCCCCAGCGCCCCCGCCACTCCCAGCAGTCCCCGTCGCGACAGATCCATCGGCCCACGCTAGGCGTCGGCACCCTTCCACCCCGGCATACCGACTGGTTAGTCTGCCGTCGACCGGCGCGATCCGGCGCGGGCGACGGCAGGCGACGAGGGGCGGATCCAGTGGGCACGGAGCAGCACGGCCAGCAGGAGCGGCACGAATCCGACCCGGGCCCGCAGGACGGCACGCTCGACGCCCGGCTCGACGCCCGGCTCGACGCCCGGCTCGACGCCCGGCTCGACGCCCGGCTCGACGCCCGGCTCGACGCCCGGCTCGGCGACCGGCTCGGGCACGAGGGCGCGCGCGTCGTCGTCACCGGCGCGGGCGGCGGGATCGGCGCCGCCCTCGCGCACCGGTTCGCCGCCGAGGGCGCGACCGTCGTGGTCAACGACCTCGACCCCGCGAAGGCCGAGAGCGTGGCGGGGGAGATCGGCCCGTCGGCGATCGCGCTGCCCGGCGACGCCTCGACCGTCGTGGCCGAGGCCCGCGAGGCCCTGGGCGGCACGGTCGACGTCTACTGCGCCAACGCCGGGCTCGCCTCGGGCGGTGACGCCTTCGCCGACGAGGCCGTCTGGGACGCCGCCTGGCAGACGAACGTGATGGCCCACGTCCGGGCGGCCCGCGCGCTGCTGCCGCACTGGCTGGAGCGGGGCAGCGGCCGGTTCGTCTCCACCGTCTCGGCCGCCGGGCTCCTGACCATGATCGGAGCCGCGCCGTACAGTGTCACCAAGCACGGTGCACTCGCCTTCGCCGAATGGCTGTCGCTGACCTACCGCCACCGCGGGATCCAGGTCCACGCCATCTGCCCGCAAGGAGTGCGCACCGACATGCTGACGGCCGCGGGTTCCGCCGGCGAGCTGGTGCTCGCGCCGACCGCCATCGAGCCCGCCGCGGTCGTGGACGCCCTCTTCGACGGCATGGCGCGGGGCCGGTTCCTGATCCTCCCGCACCCCGAGGTCGCCGGATACGCCGCGGCCCGCGCCGCCGACCCCGACCGCTGGCTCAGCGGGATGAACCACCTCCAGCAGAAGTGGGAGACCCGGTGACCCGGCCCGCGCACCAGGATCCCCGGCCCCTGGAGGAGCCGCCCGCGCACCGGGCCCCCCACCCGGCGCCGCCCGGCTCGCCCTACGCCGCGCGCCCCTGGCTCGGCCGGCTCACCGCCGTCCAGCGGGCCCCGGTGAGCCCGCCGCCCACCGTGCTGCACGCCTTCCGCGACGCCGTGGCCCGGGCCCCGGGCCGGACCGCGCTCGCCTACTTCGACGGGCGGATCGACTACGCCGGGGCGGACGCGCTCTCCGACTCCGTCGCCGGGTACCTCGCCGGGCGCGGGGTGCGGGCGGGGGACCGGGTCGCGGTCATGCTCCAGAACACGCCCCACTTCGCGCTCGCCGTCCTCGCCGCCTGGAAGGCCGGGGCCGTCGTGGTCCCGCTCAACCCCATGTACAAGTCCGCCGAGGTGGCGCACGTCCTGCGCGACTCCGGGGCCACCGCGCTGGTCTGCGACCGCCGCGCCTGGGCGGCGTACCTGGAGGGGACCGTCGAGGGCACGGACGTGCGCACCGTGCTCACCGCCCGCGACCTGGACTTCCAGACCCGCGGCGACACCCGGGTCCTGGACCTGGACCCGGACCCGGGTCGGCCGCTGTCAGACGGCATCGCCGAGGACTTCCTCGCGGTGGCCCGCCACGGCCACCGCGCCCCCGCCTTCCCGGACACCGGCCCCGCCGACACCGCGCTGATCAGCTACACCTCCGGCACCAGCGGCACCCCCAAGGGCGCCCTGAACCCGCACGGCGCGATCACCCACAACGCGGAGCGCCAGGTGAGCGCCCACCCGGTCCCCGAGGGCGCCACCTACTTCGCCCTCGCCCCGCTCTTCCACATCACCGGCCTGGTCTGCGAACTCGCCGCCTGCTTCCGCAACGCGGGCACCCTCGCCCTCACCCACCGCTTCGACGCCGGCGTGGTCCTGGACGCCTTCCTCGAACACCGCCCGGCCTACACCGTCGGCCCGGCCACCGCCTTCATGGCGCTCGCCGCCCACCCGGGCGCCACCCGGGACCACTTCGCCTCGTTCCGGGTGATCTCCTCGGGCGGGGCCCCGCTGCCGCCCGCGCTGGTCGAGCGGTTGCGCGCCACCTTCGGCTTCTACCTCCGCAACGGCTACGGGCTCACCGAATGCACCGCCCCCTGCGCCTCCGTGCCCCCGCACCTCGAAGCGCCGGTCGACCCGGCCTCCGGCACCCTCTCCGTCGGCGTCCCGGGCGCGGACACGGTCGTACGCATCCTCGACGAGCGCGGCGCCGAGGTGCCGCTCGGCGAGAGCGGGGAGATCGCCGTCCGCGGACCCCAGGTGGTGCCCGGCTACTGGCGGTTGCCCGCCGACACGGCCAAGGCCTTCCCGGGCGGCGAACTGCGCACCGGGGACATCGGCTTCATGGACGCGGATGGCTGGCTCTATGTGGTCGACCGCAAGAAGGACATGATCAACGCGTCCGGTTTCAAGGTCTGGCCGCGCGAGGTCGAGGACCTCCTCTACACGCACCCGGCCGTCCGCGAAGCCGCCGTCGTGGGCGTTCCGGACCCCTATCGGGGGGAGAGTGTGAAGGCGTACGTCAGTCTTCGCCCCGGTATGTCCGTGGAGCCCGCCGAACTGTCCGCGTACTGCGCCGAGCGCATCGCCGCGTACAAATACCCGCGCCAGGTCGAGATACTGCCTGTTCTGCCGAAGACGACCAGTGGCAAGATCCTGCGACGGGAACTGCGCGAGCGCGGCTGAAAACCAGCGGTGGGCGCGTCGCGTTCGACGGTGAAGGCGAAGGGAAGGCGAAGGCCATGGAAACCACGGAGCCGGCGCGGCGGCAGGGGTCCACGCGCCCGCAGGAGTCCACGCGCCCGCCGGGGGAGTCCGCGCGGTCCAAGGACGCCGCCGCGGCGCCGGACGTGCCGGTCCCGCAGCGGCTGCTGGCCGTCGCGACCCGGCTCTTCGCCGAGCGCGGCTACGACCGCACCTCCGTGCAGGAGATCGTCGAGGCGGCAGGGGTCACCAAGGGCGCCCTCTACCACTACTTCGGATCCAAGGACGACCTGCTGCACGAGGTGTACGCGCGGATGCTGCGCCTGCAGCAGCAGCGGCTCGACGCCATCGCCGATTCCGCGGCACCCGTCGAGGAACGGCTGCGGGCGGCCGCGGCCGACGTGGTGGTCACCACGATCGAGAACCTCGACGACGCGATGATCTTCTTCCGCTCGATGCACCAGCTCAGCCCGGAGAAGTACAAGCAGGTGCGGGCCGAGCGGCGGCGCTACCACGAGCGCTTCCGGGCCCTGGTCGAGGAGGGCCAGCTGAGCGGGGTCTTCGCCGCCGTCACCCCCGCCGACCTGATCGTGGACTACCACTTCGGGTCCGTCCACCACCTGTCCACCTGGTACCGCGAGGACGGCCCGCTCACGCCGCAGCAGGTCGCCGATCACCTCGCCGACCTGCTGCTGCGCTCGCTGCGCCCCTAGGCCGTCTCTTTCGGATCTTGTCGGCCCGACAAGATCCGAAAGGGGCGACCCGGTCGTGGCGCCCGCCGCCGGGATCAGCCCAGCGGGAGGACCTTGCGGCCCCACGTGTCCTCGGCCACCACGGCGAAGGAGATGTACCAGGCGATGCCCGCGGTCAGCAGGCCGAGGAAGCCGCCGGTGTGGCCGAGCGCGGTGACCTCGGTCAGGTCGCCCAGCGCGAGGAAGAGGAAGGTCAGCGCCAGCGAGATGAAGAGCGCGCGGTGCGCCACGTCCAGCTTCAGCGCGGCGACGGACATGTAGGCGGTGAAGACGAACCAGGCCACGAGGAACCAGCCGGTGGCGACGTGCGCCTGGTCGGCCGGCAGGGTCGGGACGACGAACTTCACGTAGCCCGCGAAGGACATCCAGAAGGCGCCGTACGAGACGAACGCCGTGGTCCCGAAGGTGTTGCCGCGGCGGAACTCCATGATGCCCGCGACGAACTGCGCGAGACCGCCGTAGAACAGCGCCAGCGGGAGCACGACGGCGCTGAGCGCCGCGTTCGAGATCAGGCCCGAGTTGAAGAGGCTGAGCACGAAGGTGGTCAGTGCGAAGGCGGCCAGACCGAGCGGTCCGGGGTTGGCGACCCGACCGGCCGGGGCGGAAGGCGCGGCGGAGGCTTCGGCGGCGGACGCGGCGGCGGGAGCCACCGGAGCCGGGGCCAGAGTGGAGCTAGGCATGACGAGGAGCACTTTCGGTGGGGGGTATACCGAATATATCGGACCTTTATGGTGGTCCAGACCAGTCGAAAGTCCCCCTCACCACCGCAGGTCGGCCCCTCACCACCCGCTGGCCGTCCACCGGTGGGCCGTCCCCGCGGCGGGCCGCGAGGACGGCCCACCGCGACACCCGGTGCTCAGCGGTACCGCTTCAGCTCCCGCCGCGCCAGCGACCGCTGGTGCACCTCGTCGGGGCCGTCCGCCAGCCGCAGCGTCCGCGCGGCCGCCCACAGCTCCGCGAGCGGGAAGTCCTGGCTGACCCCGCCGGCTCCGTGCAACTGCACCGCCTGGTCCAGGATCCCGACCACCGCGCGCGGGGTCGCGATCTTGATGGCCTGGATCTCGGTGTGCGCCCCCCGGTTGCCCACCGTGTCCATCAGCCAGGCCGTCTTCAGCACCAGCAGCCGCAGCTGCTCCACGGTCACCCGGGCGTCCGCGATCCAGTTCTGCACCACACCCTGCGCGGCCAGCTCCTTGCCGAAGGCGCTGCGGCCCAGCGCGCGCCGGCACATCAGCTCGATGGCCCGCTCCGCCATCCCGATCAGCCGCATGCAGTGGTGGATGCGACCGGGTCCGAGCCGGGCCTGGGCGATGGCGAAGCCGCTGCCCTCGTCCCCGATCAGGTGGGAGGCCGGGACCCGCACGCCGTCGAAGACCACCTCGGCGTGCCCGCCGTGGTCGTGGTCCTGGTAGCCGTACACGCTCATCGCGCGCCGGACCTCGACGCCCGGGGTGTCCCGCGGCACCAGGATCATCGACTGCTGGCGGCGCGGATCGGCGTGGTCCGGGTCCGTCTTGCCCATCACGATGAAGACCTTGCAGTCCGGGTTCATCGCCCCGGAGATGTACCACTTGCGCCCGGTGACCACATAGCTCCCGCCGTCCGCGGAGCGCTCGATGCGGGTCTCGACGTTCGTGGCGTCCGAGGAGGCCACCTCGGGCTCGGTCATGGCGAAGGCGGACCGGATCTCCCCGGCCAGCAGCGGCTCCAGCCACCGCTTCTTCTGCTCGTCGTCCCCGAACTGGGCCAGCAGCTCCATGTTCCCGGTGTCCGGCGCCGCGCAGTTGGTGGCCATCGGGGCCAGGTGCGGACTGCGGCCGGTGATCTCGGCGAGCGGCGCGTACTGGAGGTTGGTCAGCCCGGCGCCGTAGCGCTCGCCCGGCGCACCGTGCCCGGCGTGCCCGTCCCTGACCTGCCCCTCCACGAAGAAGAGGTTCCACAGGCCCTGGCGGCGGGCCTCGGCCTTGAGGTCGCCGAAGACCGCCGGGGTGTCCCAGGGCGAGGCCAGCCGGGCCCGCTGCTCGGCCGCCACCGACTCCGCGGGGTAGACGTACTCGTGCATGAACGCGAGCAACCGCTCGCGGAGTTCCTCGGTCCGGGCGTCGAATGCGAAGTCCATGGGCGCGTGCCTCAGCCTTCCTGGAGGGTGGTCAGACCGTGTTCGATGAAGACCGGGACCAGCTCGCCGATCCGGTCGAAACCCGCTCCCACGGTCTGGCCGAGGGTGAAGCGGTAGTGGATGCCTTCGAGGATGACCGCGAGCTTGAACCAGGCGAAGGCCGTGTACCAGGCGATCGCCCCGGCGTCCCGGCCCGAACGGGCGGCGTACCGCTCGATCAGCTCGGCCGGCGCCGGATGACCCGGAGCCCCGCTCGTCGTGCTCACCGGCGACTCGGTCAGCCCCAGGTCGGAGCTGTACATCACCAGCAGCCCGAGGTCGGTCAGAGGATCGCCGAGGGTGGACATCTCCCAGTCCAGCACCGCCCGGATGGTGTCGTCCGGCCCGCCGATCAACACGTTGTCGAGCCGGAAGTCCCCGTGGACCACGGTGGGGGCGGGGGAGTCGGGCAGGGCCCGGCCGAGCGCGCCGTGCAGCTCGTCGATGCCGGCCAGCTCGCGCCCCCGGGAGGCCGCCAGCTGCTTGCCCCAGCGCCGCAGCTGCCGGTCGAGGAAGCCCTCGGGGCGGCCGAAGTCGTCCAGGCCGACGGCCCGCGGGTCCACCGCGTGCAGCTCGACCAGGGTGTCCACCAGGCCGAGCACCGCCCGCCGGGTCCGCTCGGGGCCGAGGGCGGCCAGCTGCCCGGCCGTGCGGTAGGGGACCCCCTCCACGTACTCCATGACGTAGAAGGGCGCGCCGAGCACCGACTCGTCCTCGCAGAGCAGCAGCGCCCCGGGCACCGGCACCGCCGTGCCGTGGAGCGCGGCGATCACCCGGTGTTCGCGGCGCATGTCGTGCGCGGTGGCCAGGACGTGCCCGAGCGGCGGCCGGCGGACCACCCAGCGCGCGGCGCCGTCGGTGATCTCGTAGGTGAGGTTCGACCGGCCGCCCTCGATCAGCCGGCCGCTCAGCGGCCCGGACACCAGGCCGGGGCGCTCGCGGTCGAGGCGGGCGCGCAGCCGCTCCAGGTCGAGGCCCCGGGGGTCGGCGGCCGGTGGTGTGGTCATGGTGCGGACCTCCGTACGGAAGGGGCGGGAGGTGCCCGGGGTCGGGTGCGCGGTCAGGTGTCTCGCGTGTCTCGCAGCCATCATGCCGACCGGTCGGTATGCCGTCCAGAGTGCGGACCGAAACTTCGCCCCGGAGCCGGAGCCGGAGCCGGAGCCGGAGCCGGAGCCGGCCGGGCCCCGCCGTCAGGCGTGGCAGGCGATCGGCACCCCGCCGTTCATCACCGTCATGTCCCGCAGCACCGCCATGATGTCCAGCGGCTCCCCGAGGACGCCCCCGTCCAGCTCCGCGTAGGCCCGGTGCAGGTTGGCCACCAGCCGCTCGCTCTCCCGCCAGAGCGCGAACTCCCCGAGGTCCGCCCGCCGCGCGACCTCCAGCGGGGTGTCGCCCCGCTCCTTGCCCTCGCGGGCGAGCTGGTCGACGTAACGCAGGTAGCGCTCGGTGGCCTCGTACGCCGACGGGTCCGTCAGCGGCCCGTGGCCCGGTACGACGGTCTCCGCGTCCAGGGCGCGCAGCAGCTCCAGCGCCCGCAGCGAGCCGGCCAGCGAACCCATGGCCAGGAAGGGCGTGCCCTCGGCGAAGACCAGGTCCCCGGTGAAGACGGTCCGCTGCCGCGGCAGCCACACCACCGAGTCGCCGACGGTGTGCGCGACGCCCGGGTGGATCACCTCCACCTCGGTGTCGCCCACGTGCACCGTGGCACGCTCGCTGTAGGTGAGGTCGGGCGCGGTGATGGGCAGGGCGCCGAAGTCGGTCTCCGGCCAGATCAGTTCGAGCTGGCGCCCCGCGTCCAACTGCTCCGAGCGGCAGCGGTCGTGGCCGAGGACGAGCGCCTCGGGGGTGAACACGGCGTTGCCGTAGGTGTGGTCGCCGTGGTGGTGGGTGTTGACCACGGTGCGCGGCAGCGGAGACCCGGTCGAGGTGATGGCGTCCCGCAGGGCCAGGGCCCGGCGTTCGGTCGCCGCGGTGTCGACGAGCAGGCTCCGGCCGCCGCCGGTCACGAAGCCGGCGTTGTTCAGGCACCAACCGCCGTCCGGCTGTATGTAGGCGAAGACGCCGGGCGCCGGCTGGACGAGGTAGGGCTTCTCTGCGGTCATCTGCGCTCTCCCCGGGTCGCTTTGACGGGCGGGCAGCATCCTGCCAGCCCGCGCGGACCCGGGGGAGGGCGGGGTCACCGCGGAACGGGAGCCTCAGCGGTCGTCACTGGTCGTCACTGGTCGTCACTGGTCGTCACTGGTCGTCATAGTGGTCGTCGTGCTCCGCGTGCCGGTGGCCGTCGTGCACGTAGTCCACGTGGTCGCCGTGCGCGACCGACTCGTGGCCGCAGTCCGCGCCGTGCGCGTGGTCGTGCCCGGTGTGCGGCACGTGGCCCGCCGGTTCGCACTCGTCCCAGTGCCCGGAGTGCTCCCGGTGCAGGTGGCCGTCGTGCGCGTAGTCGACGTGGTCGCCGTGTTCGACCGGGGGGTGCCCGCAGCCGGGGCCGTGGGAGTGGTCGTGCGTCGCGTGCTCGTGGTGCAGGGTCGTCATGGCGCCGAGGCTAGTGGGGATCGGGTGGTATCTCCCGTTCTGTCACCCCTGTGTCACCGCGCCGCGGAGAAGCCGGATCATCGCACCGGCGGGCGCGCGCCCGCCGGCCGCGGGCCCTTCAGACGATCAAGGCCATCGCGAAGACCGCCAGGGCCACGGTCCACAGGGTGACGGCGAGCGCGGCCCGCGGCGCCAGCCCCGGCGGCCGCCCGGTGGCCAGCTCCGCCATCCTGCGGTGCGCCCCCCGCAGGAACGCCAGCCAGACCAGCACGATCAGCACGGTCGCGGCGACCGCGACCGGCGTCCCCGGCCCGTGCAGCACCTGCCGCACCCCCAGCACCGCGGCCACCGACGCGCTGAGCGTCGTACGCCGCCACGCCATCCGGGTGCGCTCGGGCTGCAACCCGGGATCCCGTACGGGCGCGGGGGCCCCGGACCCGCTCACCGCCCGGTCGTCCAACCCATCAGCATGACCACCACCATCGCCACCGCGACCAGCCCCACCCCCAGGCTCAGCGCCACCGGGAACGGCGACAGCGGCAGGTCCTCGCCGCGCCGCATCGCCCGCTCGCAGCGCACCCAGTGGTTCACCGCCCGCAGCGCACAGGCCGCGCCCACCGCCAGCAGCGCGAAGGCCACCCCGACGCGCACCGCCCAGCGCAGGTCCGGCAGGAACTGGTCCACCGCGAAACCGCCGCCCACCAGGGCCAGCGCGGTGCGGATCCAGGCGAGGAAGGTCCGCTCGTTGGCCAGGGAGAACCGGTAGTCGGGCGTCGCACCCTCCTCCCGGAGCCGCCGCGGCGCGAACCACAGGCGCACGTCCCGCACGAAGTCGATCATCCGACCAATCTACTGTCCGACGTCCGATGATCGGGGGAGCGCCCCGAAGGATCCGCCACCCCTACGCCCGCCCCCGCTCCCCGTGGTGCGCCTCCAGCCGCCGGTACGCCTCCAGCCCGTCCGGCACCCACGGCCAGGACCCGTCGGCGGCCCGCCGCGCCACCTCCGCCCCGTCCACGAAGGCGTACCAGTCCACCTCGGAGACCTGCGGACGCACCGGCAGGTCGCACCGGACCTCGTACACGTACGACCACCAGGCCCCGCCCTCGCCCTCGTACAGGAACTTCAGCACCGGCGTCGGCCGCGCCAGCCCGCTCACCCCCAGCTCCTCCTCGGCCTCCCGCAGCGCGGCCGACGCGTAGTCCTCGCCCGCGCCCAGCACCCCGCCCACGAACATGTCGTAGCGGGACGGGAACACCAGCTTCGACGCCGTCCGCCGGTGCACGAAGATCCGCCCCTCGGCGTCCCTGACCCGCACGAACACGCAGCGGTGCAGCAGCCCCCGGGCGTAGACCTCGCCCCGCCGGGCCCGCCCGGTGACCCGGTCCTCGCGGTCCACCACGTCCAGTACCTCGTCCGCCGGATCCATCGCGTTCATGCGTCCCATCCAAGCACCGGTGTTGACGGGTTACCGCGAGGTAGCCAAGGATCTGTCCCATCCACCGAGGTCAGGACGGAAAACGCATGGGGTACGACGCAGACGTGATCGTGATCGGCGCCGGACTGGCGGGCCTCGTGGCCACCGCCGAGCTGGTGGACGCGGGCCGCAATGTCATCCTGCTCGACCAGGAGCCCGAGCGGTCGATCGGCGGCCAGGCCCACTGGTCCTTCGGCGGCCTGTTCTTCGTGAACTCCCCCGAGCAGCGCCGCATGCGCATCAAGGACAGCCACGCCCTGGCCCTCCAGGACTGGTTCGGCACCGCCGGCTTCGACCGCCCCGAGGACGCCTGGCCGCGCCGCTGGGCCGAGGCCTACGTCGACTTCGCGGCGGGGGAGAAGCGCCCCTGGCTCCACCAGCGCGGCGTCCGCTTCTTCCCCGTGGTCGGCTGGGCCGAGCGCGGCGGCTACGACGCCACCGGCCACGGCAACTCCGTACCCCGCTTCCACATCACCTGGGGCACCGGCCCCGGGCTGGTCGAACCCTTCGAGCGGCGGGTCCGGGCCGGGGTGGCCCGCGGGCTGGTCCAGCTGCGCTTCCGCCACCGGGTCACCGGCCTCTCCCGCACCGCCGGGACCCTGGACACCGTCACCGGCGAGGTCCTGGAGCCCTCCGACGCCGAGCGCGGCACCGCGAGCGGCCGCGAGGCCACCGGCTCCTTCTCGCTGCGCGCCCAGGCCGTCATCGTCACCTCCGGCGGCATCGGCGGCAACCACGACCTGGTCCGCGCCCAGTGGCCCGAGCGGCTCGGCACCCCGCCCGAGCGGCTGCTGTCCGGGGTCCCCGCCCACGTGGACGGCCTGATGCTGGGCATCGCGGAGCGGGCCGGCGCCAGCCACATCAACAAGGACCGGATGTGGCACTACACCGAGGGCATCGAGAACTGGAACCCGATCTGGGCCCGGCACGGCATCCGGATCCTGCCCGGCCCCTCCTCGCTGTGGTTGGACGCCACCGGCAAGCGGCTGCCCGTACCGCTCTTCCCCGGCTTCGACACCCTCGGCACCCTCGACCACATCATGAGGACCGGCCACGACCACACCTGGTTCGTGCTCAACCAGCGCATCATCGGCAAGGAGTTCGGGCTCTCCGGCTCCGAGCAGAACCCCGACCTCACCGGCAAGTCCGTCCGCGAGGTCATCAACCGGGCCCGCCAGGACGTCCCCGGGCCGGTCAAGGCCTTCATGGACAACGGCGTCGACTTCGTCGTCGAACGCGACCTCGGCGCCCTGGTCCGCGGCATGAACGCGATCACCAAGGAGGGCCTGATCGAGGAGGAGGCGCTGCGCCGCGAGATCACCGCCCGCGACCGCGAGATCGCCAACCCCTTCACCAAGGACCTCCAGGTCATGTCCATCCACGGGGCCCGCAAGTACCTCGGCGACAAGCTGATCCGTACCGCCGCCCCGCACCGGATCCTGGACCCCAAGGCGGGGCCGCTGATCGCCGTCCGGCTCTCCATCCTGACCCGCAAGTCCCTCGGCGGCCTGGAGACCGACCTCTCCTCGCGCGTGCTCGGCGCGGACGGCGAACCGCTGCCCGGCGTCTACGCGGCGGGCGAGGCCGCGGGCTTCGGCGGTGGCGGGGTGCACGGCTACCGCGCTCTGGAGGGCACCTTCCTCGGCGGCTGCATCTTCTCGGGCCGGGCGGCGGGCCGCGCGGCGGCGCGGGCGGTGGCCTGACCCGCGGCCCCTGACCCGCGACCGGCGACCCGCGACCGGCGACCGGCGACCGGCGACCCGGCCCGGGGTCTCAGTCGCGGAGCTCGACGACCCGGAACCGTTCGGCGACGACCAGCGTGTCCTCGTCCACGGTGAACCCCGGGTCGCCGAGCTCCTCCCGCACGGGCGCGCTGTGCCAGAACTCCTCGTGCGTGGCGCGCCATTCGGCCACCGAGGAGTCCCCCTCGCCCTCGTCCACGGCGTGCCGCAGGTCCACCTCGCCCAGGCGCACGACCCGTACGTCGACCACCTCCACCAGCGCGACCGCCCGCTCCGCCGAATCGATCAGCATCCTGCGGTCACCGGGCCGCGGCAGCGTCTCGCCCGCTGCTTCATATCCGGCCAACAACCCGGTCGTCGTGGTCTTCGCGCCACTCAGCACCGCGGCGACCAAGCGGTCGCGCAAGGGTCCGGGAAAGCCCAGCAAGTAGGGCGGCACGTCTTCGGAGTTCGTCATACGGACACCCTAAGTGCCCTCGCGCGCGGGCACGCGCGGGCACCGAATCGCCACAACCGCCCCAACTCCGCCAAGGTGAGGACCAGTTGAAACCCGCCACCCAGTGGACTGGACCTTGACGCGGAGCTGTGCCTACCGGTTTGCTGTGCGTGATCATCCACCGCTCGTCGACCCGCGCTCGCGTTCTGGAGGGAAACCGCGGATGTCTCCGCCTCCGCCGCCCCTCGGCCGCGCTCGCAAACGAGCCGCCCAGCTCTTCGATCCGGCCCTGTGCGACATGGAACTGGTCGACGTGCGCACCCAGTTCACCCAGGGTCGGTGGGCCACCGCCCGGAGCCTGCTCGCGGCCACCGCCGACGACTGGGACCGCCGCGGCCACCGCGTCGTCGTCCTCGCCGAGACCCCGGCCGCCACCGCCTGGGCCCGGGAGTGGCTGCTCGCCGAACCGGAGAGCGCCGACGCCGCCACCCTGCTCGCCTGCGCCGCCGTCTTCACCGCCCTGCGCCGCAAGGGCAGCCCCGAAGCGGCGGACGAGGCGTGCCGCCGGGCCGCCGCCCTGTTCCCCGCCGACCCCACCCCCTGGCTCGGCCTGCTGCTGCTCTCCCGCGCCTTCGGCACCGAGGAGGAGTTCAGCCGCCACTTCGACCAGGTCCGCGCCCGGCACCGGGAACACCACCACGCCCACCACGTCATGGTCGCCCGGCTCGCCGAACGCCTCCCCGGCACCGGCCACGACCCGCTCCACGAGGTCTACGACTTCGCCGCCTGGGCCGCCGAGGAGTCGCCGGCCGACTCGCCGCTCGCCGTCCTCCCCGTCATCGCCCACGCCGAGCGCTACCGCGTCCTGGCCGCCGGCCACGGCGGCGGCGGGCCGGCGGCGGCCGCGGCCGCCGCACACTGGTCCGGCCGCCGGGCCCGCCAGGTCCTGCGCTCCGCCTTCGACTGGTGGCTCGAATGGGAACGCGAGGACCACCCGCGCAACCGCGTCGACCTCAACTTCCTGGCCCACGCCAAGCTCTGCGAGGGCCGCCCCGCCGAGGCCGCCGCGCTCTTCCAGCGGATCGGGAGCCATGCGACCCGGGCCCCCTGGTCCTATCCGGACCTCGACCCGCACAAGGCCTTCCTCGCCGCGCGCAGTGCCGCGCTCGGCTCCGCCTGAACCCTCCGCTCAGCCCTAACCCTCCGCTCCGCGCACGTCCCCCTCCCCGAACTTCCCTCTCCGAAAGGACCCCCGCCATGGCGACGGGCAGTTCCACCACGTCCCCGCGCAGCAGCGCGGCCGAGATCCGCACGTACAAGGGCCAGGACCGGGCCCTGCGCGCGGACCGCCTCGGTACCGCGGGACTGCTGCTCTCCGTACTGGCGGCCAGCGCCCCCCTGATGGTGGTGGCCGGCGTGATGCCGACCACCTTCGGCGTCATGGGGATCGTCGGCCAGCCGCTGCTCTTCGTCATCCTCGGCGTCGTCCTCGCGCTGTTCAGCATCGGCTACGCCGAGATGAGCCGGCACGTCCACAACGCCGGAGCCTTCTACGCCTACATCGCGCGCGGCCTCGGGGCCACCGCGGGCGCCGGCGCCTCGATGGTCGCCCTCGTCGCCTACAGCGCGATGCAGGTCGGCGTGTACGGGATCCTCGGCTTCGAGGTCTCCGGCCTCCTCACCACCTACCTCGACCTCCAGGTGGCCTGGTGGATACCGGCCCTCCTCGCGGTCGCCGCCACCGGCGCCCTCGGCTGGCTCAAGATCGACCTCAACGCCCGGGTGATCGGCGTCCTCATCCTCATCGAGTGCGCCCTCGTCGTCATCTTCGACCTCGCCGCCCTCGGCAAGCCCGGCGCCGAGGGCCTCTCGCTGCACGCCTTCAACCCGGCCACCCTCAGCGGCCCGGGCCTGGGCACCGCCCTGTGCTTCTGCATCGCCGCCTTCGTCGGCTTCGAGCAGTCCCCGGTCTACGCGGAGGAGACCAGCAAGCCGCACATCGTCGTCTCCCGCGTCATGTTCCTCGCCGTCGGCTTCGTCGCCCTCTTCTTCGCGCTCAGCGCCTGGGCCCTCACCGTCGCCACCGGCCCCTCCGAGGTCGTCAAGACCTCCGCCGACGCCGGCCCCGGCCTGCTCTTCCAGCTCACCGAGGCCCGCCTCGGCACCGCCTTCACCGACGTCCTGCACGTGCTCTTCGTCACCGGCATGTTCGCGGCCATGCTCAGCTTCCACAACGTCGTCGCCCGCTACGCCTTCGCCATGGGCCGCGAGGGCCTGCTCCCGGCCGCCTTCGGCCGAACCAACGCGGGCACCGGCGCTCCCGGCACCGGGTCCCTGCTGCAGACCGTCATCTCGGCCGTGGTCATCCTCGCCTTCGCCCTCACCGACGACGGCCCGGCCGGTGACCCCACCGCCCCCGTCCTGCACCTGTTCACCTGGATGGGCAGCGTCGGCGCCCTCGGCATCACCCTCCTGATGGCCGCCGCCTCCTTCGCCGTCATCGCCTTCTTCGTCCGCCGCGGCACCGCCTCCGCCCAGGTCTGGCGACTCGTCGCGGCGGGCGCCGCCGGCCTCGCCCTGCTCGGCATCGCCGGCTACACCGTCAAGGACTTCGCCGTCCTGGTCAGCGCCGACGAGGGCTCCGCGCTCAGCTGGGCGCTGCCCGCGATCATCGGGATCGCCGCCGTGGGCGGCCTGGCGTACGGCTCGGTCCTGCGCTCCCGGCGCCCCGAGGTGCACGCCCGGATCGGCCTGGGCAACGAGGCCTTCCGCCTCGACCAGGCCGCGGAGGCCACCCCGCACGCCTGACCCGCCCGCCCGGCGACGTACGCCCGACACGACCCGTCAAGGCCCCCGGTACCCCTTTCGAGGGGAGCCGGGGGCCTTGGAAGGTAAAGCGGCGGTTTTGGCCGGAGCGCGACAGACATGGTCTCCTGGGGCGATCAAATCCGGACCGCGGGCACAGGCGAGACCACCCAACCCTCCTGCGCGGCGGCCCGGACCTGCCTGTCCACCCCACGAAGGCGAAGTCATAGATGAGTGACCGCACCCTGGAAGAGGCCGCGTCCCGCGCCCCTGCCGCACCGAAGGCGTCCGCCCAGCCCGTTCACGTGGACGCCGGTGACGAGGGTTACAGCAAGGACCTGAAGTCCCGCCACATCAACATGATCGCGATCGGCGGAGCGATAGGCACCGGCCTGTTCCTCGGCGCGGGCGGTCGCCTCGCGAACGCCGGGCCCTCGCTCGCGATCGCCTACGCCGTGTGCGGCGTCTTCGCCTTCTTCGTCGTCCGCGCCCTGGGCGAGCTGGTCCTCTACCGGCCGTCCTCGGGCGCCTTCGTCTCCTACGCGCGCGAGTTCATGGGGGAGAAGGGCGCGTACACCGCGGGCTGGCTGTACTTCCTGAACTGGTCCACCACCACCGTGGCCGACATCACCGCGGCCGCCACCTACGCCCACTTCTGGTCGATGTTCAGCGACATCCCGTCGTGGATCCTCGCGCTCATCGCCCTCTCCGTGGTCCTCACCGTGAACCTGATCTCGGTGAAGTACTTCGGCGAGATGGAGTTCTGGTTCTCGATCGTCAAGGTCGGCGCCCTCGTCGCCTTCCTCCTGGTCGGCATCTACCTCGTCGCCACGAGCCACCCCATCGACGGCCACACCCCCGGCCTCGGCTCCATCACCGACAACGGCGGGATCTTCCCCGCGGGCATGCTCCCCATGCTCCTGGTGATCCAGGGCGTCGTCTTCGCGTACGCCTCCGTCGAGCTGTGCGGCGTCGCGGCGGGCGAGACCGAGAACCCCGAGAAGATCATGCCGAAGGCGATCAACTCGATCATGTGGCGCGTCGGCGTCTTCTACGTCGGCTCCGTGGTCCTGCTGGCGCTCCTCCTGCCGTACACCGCGTACTCCGCGGACCAGAGCCCCTTCGTCACGGTCTTCGACAAGCTCGGCGTCCCCGGGGCCGCCGGCATCATGAACCTGGTCGTCCTGACCGCGGCCCTCTCCAGCCTGAACTCCGGCCTCTACTCCACCGGCCGCATCCTGCGCTCGATGGCCATGTCCGGCTCCGCCCCGAAGTTCACCGCCAGGATGAACCGGGGCAAGGTCCCCTACGGCGGGGTGCTGTTCACCGCGGCCTTCGGCGTCATGGGCGTGGGCCTGAACTACTTCATGCCCGACGACGCCTTCGAGATCGTCCTGAACTTCGCCTCCATCGGCATCCTGGGCACCTGGGCGATGGTCATGCTCTGTTCCCTGCACTTCTGGCGCCGGGCCCGCGAGGGCCGCGTGGAGCGCCCGTCCTACCGGCTGCCCTGGGCCCCGTACACGCAGATCGTGACCCTGGTCTTCCTGGTCGCCGTGCTGGTCCTGATGTGGTGCGACGACGGCGTCGGCCGCCGCACCATCCTCTTCCTCCCGATCATCGCCGCGGCCCTGGTCGGAGGCTGGTTCATGGTCCGCCGCCGCGTCGCCGAGATCGCCACGGACCGCGAGCGCGCCGCCGCGCCCCCGCGCGACTGACCGCACCCCAGCACCCGGACGAGGAGGGCCCCGCCGACCCCGGCGGGGCCCTCCCGCACGTCCGCCGGACCGCGTCGGCTTCGAAACCACCTACGCCCACCGGGACCACCTGTGGACCGGCAATCTGACCGTGGCCGACCTCGGCCACGACCTGGACCGCCGGCCCCGGTGCCGTCGCGCCGGCACCCGGAAAAGCAGAAAACCCCACGCGAACGTGGGGTCCCAGCTGGTGTCCGAGGGGGGACTTGAACCCCCACGCCCGATAAAGGGCACTAGCACCTCAAGCTAGCGCGTCTGCCATTCCGCCACCCGGACAAGGTGTCTGTCTCGCGGCCCTCGCGGGCCGTTCCGACAGGGAAAACATTACCAAACATTCCGGGGCCCCGATCACACCCCCCGGTGACCGGAGAGCGCCCTTGGGCGGAGCCGTCCGGGGCGGGAGGATGGGGGCAGTGCGGTACCGATCATTGGGAGGAAGCAGCGTGAGCCAGTCGAGCGCGGGCAGGACCGTATCCGGCGAGGACGAGGTCGTCGACCTCTGCCGGGACCTCATCCGGATCGACACCAGCAACTACGGCGACCACTCGGGTCCCGGTGAGCGCAAGGCGGCCGAGTGGGTCGCCGAGCAGCTCGCCGAGGTGGGCCTGGAGCCGAAGATCTTCGAGTCGCACAAGGGGCGGGCCTCCACCGTGGCCCGGATCGAGGGCGAGGACCCCTCACGACCCGCGCTGCTGATCCACGGCCACACCGACGTCGTCCCGGCCAACGCCGCGGACTGGACGTACGACCCCTTCGCGGGCGAGATCGCCGACGGTTGCCTGTGGGGTCGCGGGGCGGTCGACATGAAGGACATGGACGCGATGACCCTCGCGGTCGTGCGCGACCGGATGCGCAGCGGTCGCAAGCCCCCCCGGGACATCGTCCTGGCCTTCCTCGCCGACGAGGAGGCGGGCGGCACGTACGGGGCCCGGCACCTCGTCGACAAGCACCCGGAGCTCTTCGAGGGGGTCACCGAGGCGATCGGCGAGGTCGGCGGCTTCTCCTTCACCGTCAACGAGAACCTGCGGCTGTACCTGGTGGAGACCGCCCAGAAGGGCATGCACTGGATGCGCCTCACGGTGGACGGCACCGCCGGCCACGGGTCCATGACGAACAACGACAACGCCATCACCGAGCTGTGCGAGGCCGTGGGCCGCCTCGGCCGCCACCAGTGGCCGGTGCGCGTGACCAAGACCGTACGGTCCTTCCTGGACGAGCTCTCGGACGCGCTCGGCACCCCCCTCGACCCCGAGGACATGGACGCGACGCTCGCCAAGCTCGGCGGCATCGCCAAGATGGTCGGCGCGACCCTGCGCAACTCGGCGGCCCCGACCATGCTCGGCGCGGGCTACAAGGTCAACGTCATCCCCGGCCAGGCCACCGCGCACGTCGACGGCCGCTTCCTGCCGGGCTACGAGGACGAGTTCTTCGCCGACCTCGACCGGATCCTCGGCCCGCGCGTCAAGCGGGAGGACGTCCACGGGGACAAGGCGCTGGAGACCGACTTCGACGGCAGGCTCGTCGACGCCATGCAGGGCGCCCTGCGGGCCGAGGACCCGATCGCGCGCGCCGTCCCGTACATGCTCTCCGGCGGTACGGACGCCAAGTCCTTCGACGACCTGGGCATCCGCTGCTTCGGCTTCGCGCCGCTCCAGCTGCCGCCCGAGCTCGACTTCGCCGGGATGTTCCACGGGGTGGACGAGCGGGTGCCGGTCGACGGCCTCAAGTTCGGCGTGCGCGTCCTGGACCGCTTCATCGACAACGCCTGAGCGACAACGCCCCAACCCGCCGGGGGAATCGGGAGGATGTGCGGATTCCACTGAGAAGAGTGAATGCGCTCATACGCTCGTAGCCCCGGTGGGAACTCCTCGTTACAGGTGGTGCGGTCCGCGGCTGGTACCGCATTGCCTACTAGGAGGAACAATGATCAAGAAGGTTGTCGCCGCTGCGGCTGCCACGGGTGGCCTCGTTCTCGCTGGTGCGGGTCTGGCTGTCGCCGACGCCGGTGCCCAGGGTGCGGCCATCGGTTCCCCCGGTGTTGCCTCGGGCAACGTCATCCAGGTCCCCGTCCACGTTCCGGTGAACGTGTGCGGCAACACGATCTCCGTGATCGGCCTGCTGAACCCGGCCTTCGGCACCACCTGCGTCAACAACTGACGCTCTGAAGTCCTCAGCCCCGGAGCGCATTCCAGCGCTCCGGGGCGCAGGGCTTTCCGGGCGCTTTCTCGACGTACGAGGCGGGGGAGCCGGTACGGCCGAGTACGTCGATCCGTAACGAACGTACAGGGCTGCGCACAGCAGACCAGGGTTGGGGACACGCCACACATGCGACACGCACGACACATCCGAGGCAGGCAGACCGCCACCAGCAAGACGCTGATCACCATGGCGGCCGCGGGCGGCATGTTCGCCCTGGGCGGCGGATACGCCCACGCGGACGCCGGGGCCTCCGGCCACGCCGCGAACTCGCCGGGACTGCTGTCCGGGAACGCCCTCCAGGCTCCCGTCGACGCACCGGTGAACCTCTGCGGGAACACCGTGACGGTGGTGGGGGCACTGAACCCCGCCTTCGGCACCGCCTGCGCGAACACCTCCGGCAAGCCGAGCGGCCACCAGGGTCACGAGCACCCCGGCCAGGACCACCCGGACGAGCCGTGTGACGAGGACGAGCCGGGCGGCCACGACGGCCACCCGGGCGGCCACGACGGCCACGGCGGCAACCCGGGCACACCGGGCGGCCACGACGGCCACGGGGGCCACGACGGCAACCCGGGCACGCCCGGCGGCCACGGGGGCCACGACGGCCACGGCGGCGACAACCCCGGTACGCCCGGCGGACACCCGGGTACCCCGGGCGGCCACCCCGGAACTCCTGGCGGCCACCCCGGCACCCCCGGCGGTAATCCCGGCACCCCAGGCGGCCACACGGGCACCCCCGGCACCGGCACCCCCGGTACGGGCACCCCCGGCACCGGGAGCGGTCACGGGGCGGGCCCGGTGACCGGGACCCCGGTCAACCTGCCCGGAACCCCGACCGGGAGCGGAACCGACGTGCTCGCCGCCACCGGAACCGGCGGTGCCGTCGGCGCGGCCGTACCGCTCGCCGGGGGCCTGCTGCTGGCCGGCGCCCTGCTCTACCGCCGGGCCCGCAACGCCGCCTGACGGGACATCACGGCGCGGGTCCCGCAGCGGGGCCCGCGCCGCACGTCACCAGGTCGCGCGTATCTGACGGATGATCCGGCGCCGCAGTCTCACCCGGCGACTCCCGTCCCGGTGCAGCGTGAGCCGGTCCAGCTCCCAGTTCCCGTACTCGGCATGGTCGGTCAGTAGCCGGGTCGCCTCCTTGCGTGGCACCCCGCGCGGTACGTACACGTCGACAAATTCGTATTCCGGCATCGCATCTATTGTGCAGACCGAGCCCCGCTACGGATAGCGTCTGCCCTATGTCTGATGCCGCTCTGCCCACCGTTGCCGAGGTACGTGCCGCCGCCGAGGCCGTCAAGACCGCGCTGGACCGTCACCTCGCGGCGGTCGAGGGCAGGTCCGGAGACGATGATCCCGCCGTCTTCGCCGCTTTCAACGAACTCGCCGCCGCCGCCGAGGAGTACGACGAGCTCCTCTACGACCGCTACGACGAGGTCACTCCCTTCGAGATCCCTTCCTCCGAGGACGGCGTCCCGTACACCGGCCCCGCCGACCCCACCGCCTTCAGCGTGCTGATCCGCCGCGACTACGTCGTCGCCGAACCGCAGCGGCTGATCGCCCAGGCCGGGCGCGTGGCCGCCCACGACCGGGACGCCGAGAGCGTCCACGACGGCGGGACCGGGGGCGCGCTCGGCGTCCTCTACGGCGAGTACGAGCCGGACGAGATCGCCTCCCGCTACAAGGAGTTCGGGCTCGAAGAGGGGGACTCCACGCTCTGGCTGGTGCCCTCCGAGGAGGCCGCGGAACCGGGGGAGTGGCTCGGCTCGCCCTTCGACCACGCCGATCCGGAACACGTACTGCACCGCTTCGACGTGAGCTCCGTCTTCGACGACGAATTCGACGAGGACGACGCCGAACACCCGGACCTGCAAGCGGCCGTGCGGGAAGCCGGCAAGGGTCACTAGCCGGCTTCCCGGTCCGGGCCCCGTCGCGCAGCGCGCGCGGCGGGGCCCGCGCTCACTCCCGGGCCTCCCCGGCCGCAGCGGCGGCCGTCAGGGCCCGCAGCAGGCCGGTCAGTCGCGTCGTACGGGGCTTCGGCAGGACCTCCGCCACCGCGCGCGGCAGCGCCTGGTCCACGCCGTGCACCACGGACAGGTGCCGCTCGGCCCGCCCGAAGGCCGTGTACACCCAGTCCCGCGACAGCGCGTCCGCCGCGTCACCGGGCAGGACGACGACCACGCCGGGCCACCGCTCGCCGACGGCCTGGTGCGCCGTCACGGCCCAGCCGTGCCGCACCGCCGACTCCACGGCCTCCTTCGGTACGACGACCCGCCCGCCCGCGCCGGGACAGTCCAGGTGCAGCCCCTCGGCGTCGGCCGTGACCACCCGGCCCGGCAGCGCGCGGCCCGGGGAGGGCACGTACACGATCCGGTCGCCCGGGTCGAAACCGCCGAAGCGGCCGGGGCCCGGGTTCAGCCGCTCCTTGAGCGCGGCGTTCAGCGCCCGCGTGCCCGCCGAACCGCCGTGGCCCGGGGTGACGACCTGGACCCCCTCGGCCGGGATCCCGAAGGCCCGCGGGACGGACTCGGCCACCAACTGGACCGTGCGGTGGACGGCTTCCCCGGCGTCGCGCACCGGGACGATGACGACCTCCTTGCCGGGGGCCTCGACAGCGAGCAGCTCCCCGGCGCCGATCCCGGAGACCAGCTCGCCGAGCGGGCCGGGATCCGGGACGCGGGAGGCGAGCTGAGGGCAGGCGCGGGCGGCCAGCAGGTCCGCGAAGACCCGCCCGGGGCCCGCGGATCCGAGCACCCCGGGATCCCCGGACAGCACCAGCCGGGCCCCGTCGGGCACGGACTCCACGAGCGCGGCGGCGCTCTCCACGTCGAGCTGCGGGGCGTCGGTGACGACGAGCAGGTCCAGGGCCAGCTGGCCGTCCTGGTCCCGGCCCGGTCCCTCGGTCCCGGCCAGCAGCCCCGCGACGGTCGCGGCGCCCTCGCCCGCGCGCTCACGGGTGGCCGGGGAATGGCAGGCCAGCCAGGCGCGGAGCCCGAGCGCACGGGCGGTCGCCAGCAGGGCCAGCGGCTCCGCGCGGGCCGCCTCGCCGCCCGTGTGGGTGACCAGGCCGTGGCCCGCGACGGCGCGGACCAGCTCGGCGCCGGTCGGACCGGCAGCGGCCTTCGCCCACTGCTGCGGATCGGCGGCCCCGCCGAAGGTGTTGATCAGGCGCGCCAGGCCGTCGGCGAGGCTCTCCTCGGCCAGGGCGCAGCCCTCCAGACCGACCAGGACCTTGACGGGCTGCTCCTCGTCGTCGGCGACGGGCTCGCCCACGGGCTCCTGGAAGACGAGCACGGCGCCCTCGCCGATGGCCTGCTCCAGGGCCCCGGCGGGGTCGGGCACCGCGTACTGGCCGAGGGCGCCGGTCAGCACGGCGGCCTCCAGCGCGGTGTGGCCCTTCAGGGCCGCCTGGGCCAGCAGCCAGGCCACCAGCGCGGCCGTGCGGCGCTCGTCCCCGGGGCCGCAGTCCGCACCGAGCAGGGCGCGGGCGAAGCCGTCGGCCTGGGTGGGGCGCACACCGGGTACGGCCAGCAACTGCCAGGGGTCCTCGGCGAGCCGTCCGGCGGCGTCCTCGCCGAGGGTCTCGGCGGCCTTGACGGCGACGGCCTCGGGGCCGCCGGTACGGGCGAGCAGCGCGCGCACGGCGTCGACGCTCTCCGCGGGGGCGGGGGGCCGCGGCGCGGTCCGCGGGCGGTCGGCCGCGGGGGCCGGTGCGGGTGCGGGGACGCGCCGGGGTGCGGTCGGGGCGTCGTCGAAGTACTGGGACGGGGGCTGTTGGCCGCCCTCCACGGCGCGCACGGCGGCCAGCAGGTCCGCCGCCGTGCCGCTGAGCTTGGCCCCGGCCTCGACCGGCGCGGTCCGCTCCGCCTTGCGCCGGGCGATCCGCTCGCGCTCGATCTTCTGCGCGGCCAGCTCGGCCGCGGCCTCGCTGACCGCCGGCGCGGCGGCCGCGTCGACCCCGTCGCCCTGGCCGGGCACCGCCCCGTCCGCCGAGCCACCGTCCGCCGGCTCCGCGTCCGCCGCCGGCTCCGCGTCCGCGGCTCCGGCGTCGCCGTCGTCGCCCGCGCCGGAGCGCGCGCCGTCGTCCGTGGCCGCTTCTTCCGTGGCCCCGTCGGCTTCCGCGGCCGCGCCGGAACCCGCCTCGGCTTCCGGTTCCGCTTCAGCCTCCGCTTCCGGTCCGGCGTCGAGCTCCGCGTCGGCGGGGGCCTGTGCCACCGGTTCGGTCGGCGGGTCCGTGCGGTCCGTACTCACAGCGTGCTCCAGTCAGGATCGGGATAGCGGTGCACGGGCGCCGAGACGTCGTCCAGCGCGCGGCAGATCTCCTCCGGAAGACTAAGGGCCTCCACCGACAGGGCCGCCGCGAGCTGGGCCGAGGTACGGGCCCCCACGATCGGGGCCACGACCCCCGGGCGGTCGCGGATCCACGCCAGGGCCACCTGGAGCGGGGTCACGGCCAGCCCGTGCGCCGCCGTCACCACCGCGTCCACGATCCGGCTCGCGGCGTCGTCCAAGTAGGGGTCCACGAAGGCGGCCAGGGTCTCCGAGGCCCCCCGGGAGTCCGCGGGGACCCCCTCCCGGTACTTGCCGGTCAGCACCCCGCGCCCCAGCGGGGACGACGGCAGGAGCCCGACGCCCAGGTCCAGCGCGGCGGGCAGCACCTCCCGTTCCAGGCCCCGCTGGAGCAGCGAGTACTCCATTTGGGTGCAGGCCAGCGGTGTCCTGACGCCCGGCGCGGCCCGCTGCCAGGTGGCCGCCTTCGCCAACTGCCAGCCGGAGAAGTTCGACACCCCCACGTACCGTGCCCGCCCGCTGCTGACCGCGAGGTCCAGCGCGTGCAGCGTCTCCTCCAACGGGGTCCAGGGGTCGAAGGCGTGGACCTGCCAGAGGTCGACGTGGTCGGTGCCCAGACGTGCCAGCGAGTCGTCCAGCGCCGCCAGCAGGTGCCCGCGCGAGCAGTCGAAGCGGCGGTCCGGATCCGCCACCCCGCCCGCCTTGGTGGCGATCACCAGGTCCCGGCGCGGCACCAGCCCGTCCAACAGGCGCCCCAGCAGGTACTCCGCCTCGCCGTCCCCGTACACGTCGGCGGTGTCGACGAGGGTGCCGCCCGCGTCCCAGAAGGCCTTCAGCTGCTCGGCGGCCACCTCCTCGCTCTGGCCCCCGGCCGAGCGGCCCCACGTCAGGGTGCCGAGGCCGATCCGGGACACGCGCAGGCCGGTGCGGCCGAGATGCCTCTGCTCCATGAGCGCTGAGCGTACTGCGGGACGCCTGAGGCACTGACGGATGGTGGCCCGGCGCGCTAGAGTCCCGGGGACAGCGACGTTACTCATCAGTACAGACGTGTACCGGCTTAAAGGGGACGACATGCGGCTCGGCATCAATCTCGGCTACTGGGGCGCGGGCATGGACGCCGACAACCTGGCCGTCGCCCGGGAGGCGGACCGCCTCGGCTACGACGTCTGCTGGGCCGCCGAGGCCTACGGCTCCGACGCCCCGACCGTCCTGGCCTGGGTCGCCGCCCAGACCGAGCGCATCGACATCGGCTCCGCGATCCTCCAGATCCCGGCCCGTCAGCCCGCGATGACCGCGATGACCGCCGCCACCCTGGACTCCCTCTCCGGCGGCCGCTTCCGCCTCGGCCTCGGCGTCTCCGGCCCGCAGGTCTCCGAGGGCTGGTACGGCGTGAAGTTCGACAAGCCGCTGGCCCGCACCCGCGAGTACGTGGAGATCGTCCGCAAGGCCATGAGCCGCGAGCGCCTCACGCACGACGGCGAGCACTGGACCCTGCCGCTGCCCGGTGGCCCCGGCAAGCCGCTCAAGCTCACCGTGCACCCCACCCGCGAGCACATCCCGCTCTACATCGCGGCCATCGGCCCCAAGAACCTGGAGCAGACCGGCGAGATCGCCGACGGCGCCCTGCTCATCTTCCCGGCCGCCGAGCACCTGGAGGCCACCGCCCTCACCCACATCCGGGCGGGCCGCGAGAAGGTCGGGCTGACCATGGACGGCTTCGACGTCTGTCCGACCGTCCCGCTCGCCGTGGGCGACGACGTGAACGCCCTCGCCGACATGTTCCGCCCCTACACCGCCCTGTACGTCGGCGGCATGGGCAGCCGCAAGCAGAACTTCTACAACCAGCTCGCCCAGCGCATGGGCTACGAGAAGGAAGCCGCCGAGATCCAGGACAAGTACCTGGCCGGCGACAAGACGGGCGCGGCCGCCGCGATCCCGCACTCGCTGATCGACTCGACCACCCTGCTCGGCTCCGTGGAGCGGATCGCGGACAAGATGACGGCCTACGCCGAGGCCGGGGTCACCACCCTGACGCTGGCCCCGGCCGGCTTCACCCTGGAGGAGCGCCTCACCGCCCTGCGCGCCGGCACCGAGGCCCTGGAGCGGGCCGGACTCGCGTAGCGCACGTCCCGGGGGCGGGGCCGGGAGGAAGTCTGCGGCCGTGGTGGGGGCTCGGGGGGTCTTCCCCGCCACGGCCGGCACAGCGAACAACGCGCCGGGGGCCCGGTGGGTTACGCCCCCGGGCCTACCCCTTCGGGCTACCTACGGTTGCCCGCATCCGGGATCGGGACTTGAGTGAAGTCCCGCTTCCCCGGAGGTGTTCCGTCCCATGCTCTCTGCTCGCAGCCTGTTCCGGGAGATCCTCGAACACGACGACTCCTTCCAGCTGTTCTGTTCCATCGCCGCCAGCGGGGAGTCCCAGGGCGGCTGGGAGAACGCGCGGATCGCGGCGCTGGTGCCCGACGGCATGCGCACCCTCGCGCCCCGGATCGTGCGGCACGGCGCCGACGAGGACAAGCACGGGCGGATCTTCCACGCCCTGCTGCGCCACCGGGGACTGCACGCCGTCACCGTCCCGGCCGACACCGACTACACGATGAAGCTGGAGCGGCTCGGCATCGGGCTCGCCCACGAGAAGCTGCGCCGCGCCGAACCCCTGACCGAGCGCGACATCGTCGTCTACCTCGCCCACAGCCGGGTCACCGAACAGCGCGCCGCCGACCAGATGAAGCTCCTCGTGCGCCACTTCGGCGACCACCCCGAGATCGGCCGGGCCGTGCGCATGATCAGCGCCGACGAGGACAACCACCTCGCCTACTGCCACGAGGAACTCCTGCGCCTCGCCGCCGCCGGCCACGGACGCACCATCCAGCGGGTACTGCGCCAGAGCGCCCTGGCCGAGATCACCGTCTACCGCGACGTCAGCCTCGCCGTGATGGCCCACATGGGCCGCCTGCTGCGCTGGCCCCCGGCCAAGTCCGCCGCGCTCGCCGCCGGGATCCGCTCCGTCCACGCCTACGAGCGCTTCGCCGGCTGGCACCGCATGGTGGACCTGCGGATGCCGGAGCACCGCGACGCCCTCGGCACCGGCAGCGGCCCGGGAGGTGCGGGCCGGACCCACCCGGTGGTGGTCCCTACAGCCAGCCCCGCCGCTTGAACATGCGGTGCAGGCCCACGCACAGCAGCGCCATCACGATCAACACGCCCGGATAGCCCCACGCGTGCGTCAGCTCCGGCATGTGCTCGAAGTTCATCCCGTAGATCCCCGCGACCATCGTGGGCACCGCCGCCATCGCCGCCCACGCCGAGATCTTGCGCATGTCGTCGTTCTGCCGGACGCCCATCTGCGCCAGGTGCGCCGCCAGCGCGTCCGAGAGCAGCCGGTCCAGGCCCTCGATGTACTCGTTCGCCTTCGTCAGGTGGTCGGAGACGTCCCGGAAGAAGGGCCGCGAGTGGTCGTGCACGAACGGCACGTTCCCCGAGGCCAGCCGGTCCATCGGCTGGAGCAGCGGGCTGGTCGCCCGCCGGAACTCCAGCACCTGCCGCTTGAAGCCGTAGATCCGCGCCGCCGTGTTCTTCGCGTCCGAGGGATTCGGCGCGAACACCTCGGCCTCGAGCTCCTCCAGGTCCGCCTGGAGCTCCGCCGCCACCTCGATGTAGTGGTCCACCACCGCGTCGGCCACCGCGTACAACACCGCCGTGGGCCCGTGCTTGAGCACCTCCGGTTCCTGTTCCAACCGGCGCCGCACGGCGGTCAGCGCGGCCCCCTCGCCGTGCCGCACCGTCACGACGAACGAGTCGCCGATGAAGACCATCAGCTCGCCCGTGGTCACCGTGTCCGTGGCGTCGTCGTACAGGACCGGCTTGAGGACGACGAAGAGCGAGTCGTCGTAGACCTCCAACTTCGGCCGCTGGTGCGCCGTGAGCGCGTCCTCGACGGCGAGCGCGTGCAGCCCGAACTCCCGGCTGACGTGCTCGAACTCCTTCGCCGACGGCTCGTGCATGCCGACCCACAGGAAGGCGTCGCCGGCGGCCCTGGCCTCGGCCAGGGCGTCCGAGAAGTCCTCGGGTCCTTCGGTACGGCGGCCGTCCCGGTAAATCGCACAGTCCACAATCACCCGGGGCATTCTTCCCTGACCCGGCCCCGGCCGCACACCACGCCGACCGCTTACCCTGTCGCCATGGCCACGCTGATCCTCGTACGACACGGGCGGTCCACCGCCAACACCGCAGGGCTGCTCGCCGGATGGACCCCCGGCGTCGAGCTGGACGAGCGCGGCGCCGAACAGGCCGCCGCGCTGCCCGGCCGCCTCGCGGACCTGCCGCTCGCCGCCGCCGTCACCAGCCCGCTGGAGCGCTGCCGCCAGACCCTGGCACCGCTGCTCGCAGCCCGGCCGGACCTGCCGCTGCACCCGGACGAGCGGATCGGCGAGTGCCACTACGGCGACTGGTCCGGGCGCAAACTCTCCGAACTGTCCGACGAACCCCTGATGCGGATCGTCCAGCAGCACCCGTCGGCCGCGGCCTTCCCCGGCGGCGAGTCCATGCGCGCCATGCAGGCGCGCGCCGTGGACGCCGTCCGCGAGTGGAACGCGCGCATCGACGAGGAGCACGGCTCCGACGCCGCGTACCTGATGTGTTCGCACGGCGACATCATCAAGTCGCTCGTCGCCGACGCCCTCGGGATGCACCTCGACCTCTTCCAACGCATCCACGTCGACCCCTGTTCGATCACCGCGATCCGCTACACGCCGACCCGCCCCTTCCTGCTCCGGCTCGGCGACACCGGGGAGTTCGCCGGCCTCGGCGCTCGACCCGCGGCGGAGGGTGCGCCGGAGCACGCGGACAAAGGCGCCGAAGACGGCGGGAACGCCGTCGTGGGAGGCGGCGCGGGCGCTGCGTGATCGAACGGCGCAGTAGGGTGGACTGGCCCCGATACATCAGCACAGACACACGTGCGCAGACCTCCCCCTGCCGCAGAGAAACCGGAGACTGGACGTGCCCCGTCAGGTGTTCCTCTACGACCCGCCGGACCGCTTCGTGGCCGGCACGGTCGGCCTGCCCGGACGCCGAACCTTCTTCCTCCAGGCTTCCACCGGCCCCCGCGTGACCAGCGTGTCCCTGGAGAAGACCCAGGTCGCGGCGCTCGCGGAGCGGATGGACGAGCTGCTGGACGAAGTCGTGCGGCGCACCGGGGGCAATGCCCCGGTCCCCGCCGTGGCCTCCACCGAGGCCGCGGACACGGCCCCCCTCGACGTACCCGTCGAGGAGGAGTTCCGCGTCGGCACCATGGCCCTGGCCTGGGACGGCGAGGAACAGCGCATGATCGTCGAGGCGCAGGCCCTGGTGGAACTCGACGCCGACTCGGACGAGGACCTCGCCGAGGCGGAGGAGCGGCTGCTCCAGGACGAGGAGAACGGCCCGCCCATGCTGCGGGTGCGGCTCTCCGGGGCGCAGGCCCGCGCCTTCGCCAAGCGGGCCCTCGACGTGGTCAACGCGGGACGCCCGCCGTGCCCGCTGTGCAGCCTGCCCCTGGACCCCGAGGGGCACGTCTGTCCGCGCCAGAACGGCTACCGGCGCGGGGCGTGAACGCGATGGGGGACGACGTGACGCGGGAGCACCAGCCGGACGACGGGCACGGCGACCAGCCCCAGCAGCCGACCGAGGCGCTCCTCGACGTGCTCGCGCGCGGTGAGCTGACCGTCCGGGGCCGGATCCGCGAGGCGTCCAACGCCGTGCTGCTGTGCACCGTGACCCACGGCGGGGTGAGCCTGGACTGCGTCTACAAGCCCGTCAAGGGCGAGCGGCCGCTGTGGGACTTCCCCGACGGCAACCTCGCCCAGCGCGAGCGCGCCGCCTTCCTGGTCTCCGAGGCCACCGGCTGGGGCCTGGTCCCGGCGACCGTGCTGCGCGACGGGCCCTACGGCGAGGGCATGGTCCAGCACTGGATCGAGGCCGCGGAGCCCGCCGAGGACGACGCCGACGCCGACGACGCCGCGGAGGCCGAGGGCCCGGCCGGGGCGAGGCTGCTCGCGCTGGTCGACGGCGAGGAAGCGGGGGAGGGCTGGAAGCCCGTCGCCCTCGCCGACGTCGGCGAGGGCCGCACCGCCCTCCTCGTGCACGCCGACGACCCCCGGCTGCGCCGCCTCGCCGTCCTCGACGCCGTGATCAACAACGGCGACCGCAAGGGCGGCCACCTGCTGCCGGCCCCCGACGGCCGGCTCTACGGCATCGACCACGGCGTGAGCTTCCACACCGAGGACAAGCTGCGCACCCTGCTCTGGGGCTGGGCGGGGGAGCCGCTCACCGACGAGGCGCGCGCGGTGCTCGCCTCCCTGGCCGCCCTGCTGGCCGAGGGAGCGCCGCTCGCCACCCGACTGGCGGAACTGATCACACCGGTCGAGCTGGACGCCGTACGGGGCCGGGTGGCGGACCTGCTGCGGACCGGGGAGCATCCCCGACCCTCCGGGGAGTGGCCCTCGATCCCCTGGCCGCCCGTCTGACCCCGGCCGCCACCGGGCCGCGGGCCCGTACGGACGTACGCACACAACCGGCCGGACCGCAAGGGATTCGATCACGCCAAGAGCGCAGGTCCGGTTCGTTTGAGGAACACCCGTCCGGTTAGGCTCGATGCATGCATGCCTGGCCCGCTTCTGAGGTCCCCGCCCTGCCTGGCAAGGGCCGCGACCTCCAGATCCACGACACTTCGACTCAGGGGAAGGTCACCCTTTCCCCCGGTCCCGTCGCCCGTATCTACGTCTGCGGAATCACCCCGTACGACGCGACCCACATGGGTCACGCGGCGACCTACAACGCGTTCGACCTCGTGCAGCGCGTGTGGCTCGACACCAAGCGGCAGGTGCACTACGTCCAGAACGTGACCGACGTGGACGATCCGCTCCTGGAGCGGGCCCTGCGCGACGGACACGACTGGACCGAGCTCGCCGAGCGCGAGACCGCCCTGTTCCGCGAGGACATGACCGCCCTGCGGATGCTCCCGCCGCAGCACTACATCGGCGCCGTCGAGGCCATACCCGGCATCGTGCCGCTCGTGGAGCGACTCCGGGACGCGGGCGCCGCGTACGAACTCGACGGCGATACCTACTTCTCGGTCGAGTCCGACCCGCACTTCGGCGGGGTCTCGCACCTCGACGCCGAGGCGATGCGGCTGCTCTCCGCCGAGCGGGGCGGCGACCCCGAACGCCCCGGCAAGAAGAACCCGCTCGACCCGATGCTGTGGATGGCCGCCCGCCCGGGCGAGCCGAGCTGGGACGGCGGCTCGCTGGGCCGCGGCCGGCCCGGCTGGCACATCGAGTGCGTCGCCATCGCCCTGGACCACCTGGGCATGGGCTTCGACATCCAGGGCGGCGGGTCCGACCTCGCCTTCCCGCACCACGAGATGGGCGCCTCGCACGCGCAGGCCCTGACGGGCGAGTTCCCGATGGCCAAGGCGTACGTGCACGCGGGCATGGTCGGGCTGAACGGCGAGAAGATGTCGAAGTCCAAGGGCAACCTGGTCTTCGTCTCGGCGCTGCGGCGCTCCGGGGTCGACCCGGCGGCGATCCGCCTGGCCCTGCTCTCGCACCACTACCGGGCCGACTGGGAGTGGACGGACGGCGTCCTCGCCGATGCGGTGGCGCGGCTGGAGCGGTGGCGTGCGGCGGTGTCCCGGCCGGACGGGCTCGCGGCCGACGCGCTGGTGGAGGAGGTCCGGGAGGCCCTCGCCGATGACCTGGACGCGCCGGCGGCGCTGGCGGCCGTGGACCGCTGGGCGGACGCGCAGATCGCCTCCGGCGGCTCCGACGAGGCCGCGCCCGGGCTGGTCTCGCGGACCGTGGACGCCCTGTTGGGCGTGGCCCTCTGACCCTGGCCGGTCCCGGCCGGCCGTGACCGTGGCCCCTGCCCTTCCGGGTGGGGGCCGCGGTGCGTTCAGGGGGGCGGGTGCGGCTCCACGTGCCCTCCGGGGGCGCCTCAAACGCCGGCGGGGCTGGAGTGGGTCCCGGAGGGACTTGAAGCCCTTCCCGCCACCTACGGCACGGGCCCCGCCGAATCCCTCGCGGACCTCGTCGAGATCGCCGGAAGCCCGGGCGTCCACCTGGCCGACGCGGTGAACGACCCCGCGCTCCTCACCGAGGCCGCTACGCACCCCGCATCGAACGGACCTCCCCCTGGGCGCGGACGCGTCCGAGGGAAGACCGTGACCCTCGTCTAGGCCTCCGGGGTGTCCGGGGCGGGGTCTTCCGGCGGAGGGTCGGTGGGGTCCTCCGCGGCCGCGTCCGGTTTGCGGCGCGGGCCTTTCGGTCGACCGCTCGACGGGTCGCGCAGGTACGAACCGTCCCCCGGGTCGCCCGCCACGGCGGGACCCGGCCCACCGTCGCGCCGCCGCAGGTACCGCTCGAACTCCCGGGCGATGGCCTCCCCGGAGGCCTCCGGGAGGTCCGCCGTGTCCCGCGCCTCCTCCAGCGTCTGGACGTACTCCGCCACCTCGCTGTCCTCGGCGGCCAGTTGGTCCACCCCCACCTGCCACGCCCGCGCGTCCTCCGGCAGTTCGCCCAGCGGGATGCGGATGTCCAGGAGGTCCTCCAGGCGGTTCAGGAGGGCCAGCGTCGCCTTCGGGTTCGGCGGCTGCGACACGTAGTGCGGCACCGCCGCCCACAGCGAGACGGCCGGAACACCCGCGTGCGTGCAGGCCTCCTGGAGGATCCCGACGATGCCCGTGGGGCCCTCGTACCGGGTCTCCTCCAGGTCCATCGTCCGGGCCAGGTCCGGATCGGACGTCACCCCGCTCACCGGCACCGGCCGGGTGTGCGGGGTGTCCCCGAGCAGCGCGCCCAGGATGACCACCATCTCCACGCCCAGTTCGTGGGCGAAGCCCAGGATCTCGTTGCAGAACGACCGCCACCGCATGGACGGTTCGATGCCCCGCACCAGGACCAGGTCGCGCGGCTTGGCGCCGCCCACCCGGACCACGGACAACCGGGTGGTCGGCCAGGTGACCTTGCGCACCCCGTTGTCCAGCCACACCGTCGGACGGTTGACCTGGAAGTCGTAGTAGTCCTCGGCGTCCAGCGCCGCGAACACCTCGCCCTTCCACTCCCGGTCCAGGTGCGTCACCGCACCGGAGGCGGCGTCACCCGCGTCGTTCCAGCCCTCGAACGCGGCCACCATGACCGGGTCGATCAGCTCGGGCACGCCCTCAAGCTCGATCACCCAGGTCTCCTTCCGAAGTTCCTTGCCTACGGGGGCCAGCCTAAGCCTTGGCGGTGTGCCTGCCACAGCCATCGGAAAAGGGGTGGTCCCCGGGACCACCCCTCTTCCCCACCTGCGCGGAAGCTATGCCTTGCGGCTCAGCATCTCCTCGACGCGGGCGCGCACCTCGTCGTTGTCGAGACCGCGCACGGTGACCGTCGTACGGCGGCGCAGGACGTCGTCGACCGTCTCCGCCCACTCGTGGTCACGGGCGTAGGCGACCTGCGCCCAGATCTCCGGGCCGTCCTCGTGGATCCGCTCGCCGAGCGCCGGGTCCTCATTGGCCAGGCGCGCGATGTCGAAGGCCAGCGAGCCGTAGTGGGAGGCCAGGTGGCGCGCGGTCAGCGGGTCCATCCGCGAGCCCGGGTCCCGGTCGATCAGCAGCCGGTGCGCGACCGCGTTGGGGTTGGCGACACCGGGCAGCGGCACCCGGCGCACCAGGGACTTCACCGGCTCCATGTCGTCGGTCAGCGGGCTGCCCGGGAGCTTCGCCAGCTTGTCCATGACCACGCGGCCGATGTGCCGGTACGTCGTCCACTTGCCGCCGGCCACCGACAGCATGCCCGCGCGGCCCTCGGAGACCACCGTCTCGCGCTTGGCCTTCTCGACCCCGCCGGGGCCGCCGGGCAGCACCCGCAGGCCCGCGAAGGCGTACGTCATCAGGGAGCGGTCGAGGTCGGCGTCCTTCACGGAGAAGGCCGCCTCGTCGAGGATCTGCTCGATGTCGGACTCGGTGGCGCGCACGTCCGCCGGGTCGCCCTCGTAGGCCTCGTCGGTCGTACCGAGCAGCAGCTGGTCCTCCCAGGGGAGGGCGAAGGTGATGCGGTACTTGTCGATCGGGGTGGCCATGGCGGCCTTCCACGGCGACTTGCGCTTCATCACGATGTGCGCGCCCTTGGAGAGGCGGATCGACGGCATCGAGTGCTTGTCTTCCATGCGCCGCAGGTGGTCCACCCACGGGCCGGTGGCGTTGAGCACGACGCGCGCGTCGACCCCGAACTCGGTGCCGTCGAGACGGTCCTTGAGCTCGGCGCCGGAGACCCGGCCCTGCGTCATGCGCAGGCCGGTGACCTCGGCGTGGTTGAGGACGACCGCGCCCGACTCGACGGCCGCGCGGACCGTCATGACGGCGACGCGGGAGTCGTTCATCTGGTGGTCGTAGTAGACCGCGACGGCCTTCAGGTTGTCGGTCTTCAGACCCGGGTTGTCGGCGGCGGCGCGGGCCGGGGATATGACCTTGCCGATGCCGTCACCGAAGGCCGAGAGGGCCGAGTACGCGAAGACGCCCGCGCCCAGCTTCGCGGCGCCGACCGGGCCGCCCTTGTACACGGGGAGGTAGAAGGTCAGCGGGTTGACCAGGTGCGGGGCCACGTCCTTGGCCAGTACCCGGCGCTCGTGGTGGTTCTCCGCGACCAGCTTGACCGCGCCGGTCTGCAGGTAGCGCAGGCCGCCGTGGACGAGCTTGGAGGAGGCCGAGGAGGTGGCGCCGGCGAAGTCGCCGGCGTCCACCATGGCGACCCGCAGACCCGACTGCGCGGCGTGCCAGGCCACCGAGGTGCCCAGGATTCCACCGCCGATGACGAGCAGGTCGTACGTGGCCTTGGCCAGCTGCTCGCGGGTCTCGGCTCGGCTCGCGTTCGAACCGGCGGTCGGGTGCGATCCCAGCGAGGGAACGCTCTGCAGGCTGCTCATATCTCTCTTAGCTCCTCGTCGATGCGACAGCTGGTGCGGTCAGCTGGCGTCTTCGTCGTCGATCCAGCCCATGGACCGCTCGACGGCCTTGAGCCAGTTCTTGTACTCGCGGTCCCGCTGTTCGGCGGGCATGCGCGGGGTCCACTCCGCCGCGCGGCGCCAGTTGGCGCGCAGGGCGTCGGTGTCGGGCCAGAAACCGACGGCCAGGCCGGCGGCGTAGGCGGCGCCGAGGCAGGTGGTCTCGGCGACCATCGGGCGCACCACGGGGGCGTCCACGAAGTCGGAGAGGGTCTGCATCAGCAGGTTGTTGGAGGTCATGCCGCCGTCGACCTTGAGGGCCGCCAGCTCGACGCCGGAGTCCTTGGTCATGGCGTCGGTGATCTCGCGGGTCTGCCAGGCGGTGGCCTCCAGGACGGCACGGGCGATGTGCGCCTTGGTGACGTACCGGGTGAGGCCGGCGATCACACCGCGGGCGTCGGAGCGCCAGTACGGGGCGAACAGGCCGGAGAAGGCGGGGACGAAGTAGGCGCCGCCGTTGTCCTCGACCGAGGACGCGAGGGTCTCGATCTCGGCCGCGGTCTTGATCATGCCCATCTGGTCGCGCATCCACTGGACGAGCGAGCCGGTGACGGCGATGGAGCCCTCCAGCGCGTAGACCGGCTTCTGGTCGCCGATCTGGTAGCCGACCGTGGTCAGCAGGCCGCTGTAGGAGTTGATGATCTTGTCGCCGGTGTTCATGAGCATGAACGTGCCGGTGCCGTATGTCGACTTCGCCTCGCCCTCGGCGAAACAGGTCTGGCCGAAGAGGGCGGCCTGCTGGTCACCGAGCGCCGAGGCGACCGGGACACCGGCGAGGACGCCGTCCTTGACGTGGCCGTAGACCTCGGCGGAGGACTTGATCTCGGGGAGGACGTTGAGGGGGACCTCCATCGACTCCGCGATGCGCTCGTCCCACGCCAGGGTGTGCAGGTTCATCAGCATGGTGCGCGAGGCGTTGGTGACGTCGGTGACGTGCACGCCGCCCTCGGCGCCGCCGGTGAGGTTCCAGATGACCCAGGAGTCCATCGTGCCGAAGAGGATGTCCCCGGCCTCGGCGCGCTCGCGCAGGCCCTCGACGTTGTCGAGCAGCCAGCGGACCTTGGGGCCGGCGAAGTACGAGGCGAGCGGCAGGCCCGTCTCGCGGCGGAAGCGGTCCTGGCCGACGTTGCGGCCGAGCTCCTTGCACAGGGCGTCGGTGCGGGTGTCCTGCCAGACCAGCGCGTTGTGCACGGGCTGGCCGGTGTGGCGGTCCCACAGGACGGTGGTCTCGCGCTGGTTGGTGATGCCGACGGCCTTCACGTCGGCCGAGGTGATCTCGGCCTTGGCGATGGCCCCCGCGACGACCTCCTGGACGTTGGTCCAGATCTCGGTGGCGTCGTGCTCGACCCAGCCCGGCTTCGGGAAGATCTGCTCGTGCTCCTTCTGGTCGACGGCGACGATGCGCCCGTCGCGGTCGAAGACGATGCAGCGGGAAGAGGTGGTGCCCTGGTCGATCGCGGCGATGAAGGGGCCGGTGCTGCTGGTCATGGTGGCTGCTCCTGGCAGGTCTGTGAGTAGGCGGAATCAGGGGGCGGTGCGGATCGTGCGCAACGTGCCGGTACTGATCAGGCGAACGCGAGGTTGTACAGACCGCCGGCGAGGGCGGCACCGGCGAGCGGTCCGACCACCGGGATCCAGGAGTATCCCCAATCCGAGCCGCCCTTGTTGGGCAGCGGAAGCAGGGCGTGCACTATGCGGGGACCGAGGTCGCGCACAGGGTTGATCGCGTAGCCGGTCGGCCCGCCCAGCGAGAGGCCGATGCCGACGACCACGAACGAGGTGATCAGGACGCCGATGACGCCGAGGCCCTTGCCGTCGTCCTGGAGGCCCTGGGTCAAGATGGCCAGGACCAGGACGGCCGTGCCGATGATCTCGGTGATGAGGTTCTGCGCGACATGACGGATCTCGGGGCCCGTCGAGAAGACTCCGAGCACCGGACCGGCCTGGTCGTGCGGGTGCGGGTCCTCGGGGCCCAGCTTGGCGTCGCGGATGTGCTCCGGGTCGGCGAGGTGGGCGCGGAACTGGCCGTAGTACGTCGCCCACATCAGCACGGCGCCGAGCATGGCGCCGAGCAGCTGGCCGGCGAAGTACACCGGTACGTCGTTCCAGTCGCCGCTCTTGATGGCGAGGCCGACGGTGACCGCCGGGTTCAGGTGGGCACCCGAGAGCGGGGCGGACACGTAGGCGGCGATCAGGACGGCGAAGCCCCAGCCGAACGTGATCGCCAGCCAGCCCGCGTTGCGGGCCTTGGAGCTCTTGAGCGTCACGGCGGCGCAGACGCCTCCGCCGAGCAGGGTGAGCAGGGCGGTACCGATGGTCTCGCCGATGAAGATGTCGGAGCTGGACACCCGCGACTCCTTTGTCAAAAACGTCCATGGGGTGGGCGGAACACCGGGTCCCTCCGGTGGTCCCACGCACTCGGTGAGTGCTGCACCGGTTCCTTGGCCTTGCCACACCTTAACGCGTATTGCCGTTAAGTGTTCGACAATGCCGACCGGTGAACGGCAGTTTTCCGCCCAGGTGGAGAACGCGTCAAGGGTTGGCCAGGCCAAAGTGCAGGATCGTTACCAGTAGGTACGATCGCCCAAATCCAGCCATCCCATGATCAGGAACGCGCCGAAATGGGCATGGAACGGCCAGGGAGGGGCTCCCGGCTGAGAAGGGAAGGTCAGAACCGGCCCGCGCCGAGATCGCGCGAAACCGCACGCGCGCAGTCGCGCACCGCCGCCACCAGCGCCGGACGCGGCTCCCCGGACTCGCCGCAGACCCGCTCCACGGCGCCCGAGACCGCCACCGCGCCCACGGGCATCCGGCGCCGGTCGTGGATCGGCGCGGCCACCGAGGCCAGACCGTCCCAGGTCTCCTCGACGTCGGAGCCCCAGCCGCGCGCCCGGGTCAGGTCCAGCACCTCTTCGAAGCCGGCCGGGTCCGTGACCGTACGGGGCGTGAACGGCTCCCGCTCGGCCTCCGCGGCCTGGCTGTGCGCCACCGGGTCGTACGCCGACAGCACCTTGCCCAGGGCCGTGGAGTGCAGCGGCTGCATGGCCCCCACCTCCAGCACCTGGCGGCTGTCGTCGGGGCGGAAGACGTGGTGCATGATCAGCACCCCGCTCTTGTGGAGCACCCCCACGTACACGCTCTCGCCGCTCGCCCGGGCCAGGTCGTCCGTCCAGACCAGCGCGCGGGCGCGCAGCTCGTGCACGTCCAGATAGCTGTTGCCCAGGCGCAGCAGCTCCGCCCCCAGCTGGTAGCGGCCCGATACGGGGTCCTGCTCCACGAAACCCTCGGCCTGGAGGGTGCGCAGGATGCCGTGGGCGGTGCCCTTGGCCAGCCCCAGCGAGGAGGCCACGTCCGACAGGCCGTAGCGGCGCTCGCCCCCCGCCAGGAGTCGCAGCATCGCAGCGGCTCGCTCGAGCGACTGGATGTTCCGTGCCATCGGGCTGCCTCCTGCTGACGTGGTTCGACAATGCTGAACAGTATCGGTCGATGCCGACTCCGCGCATGGTGGGGAAAATGTTCGAGCCACGGCGAACCGGCCAGACCCGGTGGATCCCCGCGCACAGAATGCAGTCCGCCACGTGGGACACCCTCACCGGGGCCGCCTCCGCGCGGTTACCCTGACCGCGTGCACCCTTGACACAGAGGGGGTGCAAAGCCGACAGCCGTCGCATCCCAGGGAGCTCAACCATGGCCTCGTTGCCGAACCCGCCCGCCGCCGACACGCAGACCCGTGCCGACGCCCTCCGACAGGCACTGGCCACCCGCGTGGTGGTCGCCGACGGAGCCATGGGGACGATGCTCCAGGCCCAGGACCCGACGATGGAGGACTTCCAGCAGCTGGAAGGCTGCAACGAAGTCCTGAACGTGACGCGCCCCGACATCGTGCGCACGGTCCACGAGGCCTACTTCTCCGTCGGCGTCGACTGCGTCGAGACCAACACCTTCGGCACCAACCTCTCCGCCCTGGTGGAGTACGACATCCCGGAGCGCAACTTCGAGCTCTCGCAGGCGGGCGCGCGGATCGCGCGCGAGGTCGCGGACGAGTTCACGGCCTCCACGGGTCAGCAGCGCTGGGTGCTGGGCTCGATGGGCCCCGGCACCAAGCTCCCGACCCTGAACCACATCCGCTACGACGCGATCCGGGACGCCTACCAGATCAACGCCGAGGGCCTCCTCTCCGGCGGTGCGGACGCGTTGTTGGTGGAGACGACGCAGGACCTGCTCCAGACGAAGTCCTCGATCATCGGTGCGCGGCGGGCGATGGAGGCGTTGGGCGTCTC
>NZ_JBVHUE010000031.1:0-1159 GCF_055565515.1 Streptomyces sp. NPDC028419
GCGACGCGACGAAGGAGCGCCCTTGAGGGCCCGGCCCACCCCGGAGAGACAGTGGAACTGACGGGCAGCCCCCGGAACCCCACCGACCCCGCCCCGCCGAAGCCCCCGCCAATCGCGGCGAAGCCGCGCGCGCCGCCGGATCACCTCACCCCTACCCCGTAGCCCGCACCCCCGCCAGCAGGGTCGACACCTCGTCCGTGTCCAGGCGGAGCGCGGCGCCGACCGTGGTCAGGACCTCTCGCTCGGCCGGGATGTACGGGCCGTCGGCCAGGGCGATGCGGGCGCCCTGGAGCAGCAGCGACTCGCGGCCCGGGCCCGCCAGGTGCGGGGCCAGGGGCTCCAGTACCTCGTGGAGTTCGATCGAGAGGGCGGCCCCGCAGCACTCCGGCCCCTCGTACAGCCCCAGCCGACCCTCGTCGGTGGCCAGTGCCTGGACCAGGGACTCCAGCTGCTCCTCCGTGCAGTCCTGGAAGCCCGCGGCCCGTACGACGCCCACGGCCGCCTCCAGGGCGCTGCGCGAGGACGTGCCGCCCGCCGCCAGGACCGCGAGGGTGACCGTGTGGACGGCGTCCCGCAGCATCGCCGAGAAGCGGGTGGTGGTGGGGTGGTCGAGCACCTCGGTGTCGAAGCGGTCGCGGCAGGCCGCGCACTCGACCACAGGGCCGACGCTGCCGCGCGGCAGCAGCGGCACGCCCAGCACGGTCAGCCGCCGACGGCCCGTGCGGCGCCGGTAGTTGCGGTCACCACCGCAGCTCGGGCAGAAGAACTCTCCGTCGCCCACGGTGTTCCAGGTGGTACGGATGCCCCACGCCAACAGCTTCCGGCCGGTCCCGCCCCGAACTGGCAGCACGTTCGCACCTCCGTAACGGTCCGGCAACATCGCCGGGTTGGCGTGATGTTAGCCACATCGGTGAGCATGCGTCAGTCGTGTGACAAGACAACATCGGTCGAGTCCGTGAGTTGGCCGAAGTGCGCCCTCGGCACTGCCCTCGAAATACCCCTCGATTTCCACCCGAACCCTCCCTCGTTCGAGGGACCCCGCCGCCCCCGCCACGCACCGGGGGGGGGGGGAGGCGGGGGGGGGGGGGGGGGGGGGGGGGGGGGGGGGGGTGGCGGCTGGGGGGGGGGGGGGGGGGTGGGGGGGGGGGGGGGGGGGGGG
>NZ_JBVHUE010000031.1:1168-12858 GCF_055565515.1 Streptomyces sp. NPDC028419
ACCAGGGAAACCCTTCCTCCACCCCCCCTCCCCCCCTCCCCCTCCCCCCCCCCCCCCCCCCCCCCCCCCCCCCCCCCCCCCCTCCCGGGGGGGGGGCCCCCCCCCCCCCCCCCGGTCCGGGCTCTGCCTCAGCGGCCGGCGCGGTTGACCGCCGAGATGACGGCCTTCAGCGAGGCGCGGGTGGTGTTCGCGTCGATGCCGATGCCCCACAGGACCCGACCGTCGATGGCGCACTCGATGTACGAGGCGGCCTGCGCGGAGGCGCCCTCGCTCATCGTGTGCTCGGTGTAGTCCAGCAGGCGGGCGTCGATGCCGATGGCGGCCAGTGCGGCGAAGAAGGCCGAGATCGGACCGTTGCCCGTGCCCTCCAGCACGGTCTCCGCGCCGTCGACGACCGCTTCGACGGTCAGCGTGTCGGTGCCGTCCTTGTCGGTGGTCGTCTGGCCGGAGCGCAGCTGGATGCGACCCCAACGGGCCTCGGCGTCGGCGTGGTTGGGCAGGTACTCGTCCTCGAAGATGGACCAGATCGCCTTCGGCGTGACCTCGCCGCCCTCGGCGTCGGTCTTGGCCTGGATGATCCGCGAGAACTCGATCTGCATGCGGCGCGGCAGGTCCAGCTTGTGCTCGTTCTTCAGGACGTACGCGATCCCGCCCTTGCCGGACTGCGAGTTGACCCGGATGACCGCCTCGTAGGAGCGGCCGACGTCCTTCGGGTCGATCGGCAGGTAGGGCACCGCCCACTCGATGTCGTCGACCGTCTTGCCCTGGGCGGCCGCGTCGGCCTCCATGGCGTCGAAGCCCTTCTTGATGGCGTCCTGGTGGGAGCCGGAGAAGGACGTGTAGACCAGGTCGCCCGCGTAGGGGTGGCGCGGGTGGACCTCCATCTGGTTGCAGTATTCGGAGGTGCGGCGGATCTCGTCGATCTGGGAGAAGTCCAGTTCCGGGTCCACGCCCTGGGAGAACAGGTTCATGCCCAGCGTGACCAGGTCGACGTTGCCGGTGCGCTCGCCCTGGCCGAACAGGCAGCCCTCGACGCGGTCGGCGCCGGCCATGACGGCCAGTTCGGCGGCGGCGACGGCGGTGCCGCGGTCGTTGTGGGGGTGGACGGAGATGCAGACGAAGGGGCGGCGGGTCAGGTTGCGGGCCATCCACTCGAAGCGGTCCGCGTGGGTCGAGGGCGTGGAGCGCTCGATGGTCGCGGGCAGGTTCAGGATGATCTCGCGGCCCTCGCCCGGCTGCCAGACGTCACAGACGGCCTCGCAGACCTCCAGGGCGAAGTCCAGCTCGGTGTCGGTGAAGATCTCCGGGCTGTACTGGTAGCCGAAGACGGTCTCGTCGCCCAGGATCTTGTCGGCGTAGTCCATGACCAGGCGGGTGCCGTCGACGGCGATCTGCTTGATCTGTTCCTTGGAGCCGCGGAAGACGACCCGGCGGAAGGTCGGCGCGGTGGCGTTGTACATGTGCACGGTGGCGCGCTTGGCGCCGACCAGCGATTCGACGGTGCGCTCGATCAGGTCCTCGCGGGCCTGGGTCAGTACGGAGATGGTGACGTCGTCCGGGATGGCGCCCTCTTCGATGATGGAGCGCACGAAGTTGAAGTCGGTCTCGCCGGAGGAGGGGAAGCCGACCTCGATCTCCTTGAAGCCCATGCGCACCAGCAGGTCGAACATCTCGCGTTTGCGGGCGGGGCTCATCGGGTCGATCAGGGCCTGGTTGCCGTCGCGCAGGTCGGTCGACAGCCAGCGGGGAGCCTTGGTGATGCGGGCGTCCGGCCACGTGCGGTCGGGGATGTCCACCTGCTCGTACGCGCCGTACTTGTGGATCGGCATGCCGGAGGGGCGCTGCGTGTGCGTGGCGTTGGTGATGGGGGTGGGTCGTCCCGCAAAGGTGTGCTGAGTCATGGCGTAGGGCTCCTCGCGTGTCCACGTGATGTTCGCTGGGACGGCCGACAGGCAGTAAAACCGCAACACCGGACTCCGCGGGGAGGGGGTCGGCCTACGACTACAGGCCCTCGCCGCGGCAGCTAAGGAGAAGCAGCCCAAAACGCATGATGACCGCACCCTAGCCCAGCCGCGCGGCTGTGCGGGGACCTGTTTCAGTATGCAAGACCATGCAGTCCGTTTTGCACCACTTGTGAGCTATGACTCTTTCGCTGCGCCGAGGTCCGGGTGATCCGTCAACCCGGGTCCACCCGGTTTCAGACAGTCGAATGAATCATGGTTGCAGCTAGTGACACCGGCATGACCCAGTGCCACATTTCCCGGCATGGACGCCACACCTCAGCACCCCGTCTTCTGCACGATCGTGCCGCCGCACGTCCTCGACCGCATCGCGCGCTCCGAGGACACCCGACGCGCCGACCTCGCACAGCGCACCCTGGAACACGACGCGCTCCAGCGCACCCGGCGCCGCATCAACACCGTCCGCGGCATCGCCCCGACCCTCGGCACCCCGCCGTCGGACACCCCCGCGCGGACCATCTACGACGCCCAGCACCACACCCGACTGCCCGGAAAGAAGGTCCGCGCCGAAGGCGGGCCGCTGCACAAGGACGCCTCCGTCAACCGGGCCTACGCCGGCCTCGGCTCCACCTTCGAGCTGTACCTGAAGGCGTTCGGGCGCCACTCCATCGACGATTCGGGCCTGCCCCTGAACGCCAGCGTCCACTACGGCGAGCACTACAACAACGCGTTCTGGGACGGCACCCAGATGGTGTTCGGCGACGGTGACGGCGACCTCTTCGTCGATTTCACGGTCTCGGTGGACGTGATCGGGCACGAGCTGACCCACGGCGTCACCCAGTACACGGCCAACCTGGAGTACTACGGCCAGTCCGGCGCCCTCAACGAATCGATGTCGGACGTCTTCGGCTCGCTCATCAAGCAGTACTCCCTGGACCAGAGCGCGCAGGACGCGGACTGGCTGATCGGGGCCGGGCTGCTCGGGCCGAACGTCAGCGGGGTCGCCCTGCGCTCCATGAAGGCGCCCGGCACCGCCTACGACGACGACGAGCTGGGCCGGGACCCGCAGCCCGCGACGATGGACGGCTACGTCAGGACGAGCGGGGACAACGGCGGGGTGCACATCAACTCCGGCATCCCGAACCACGCCTTCTACCTGGCCGCCACCGAACTCGGCGGCAAGGCCTGGGAGCGGGCCGGGCAGATCTGGTACGACACCCTCACGGGTGGCGAGCTGGCCTCGGACGCCGACTTCGCCTCCTTCGCGCGCCTGTCGGTGGCCGCGGCCGCCACCCGCTTCGGGTCGGGCGGCGCCGAGCACGAGGCGCTCCTGAAGGCCTGGTCCCAGGTGGGTGTGCCGACCGCGTAGAGCCGGTAGACAGGTCCCATGCGGATTCTTGTGGTGCGGACCGGCGGCTTCGCGGGCATCGAGCGCCGGGTCGAGATCGACACGTCGGGCCTGCCCGACGAGGCGGAGTGGCAGGCCCTGGCGCAGCTCGCGCTGCGCCCGGGGCCGCCGGGGCCCGCCGCCGACCGGATCCGGGACGGGTTCTCGTACCGGATCACGGTCGACGGCCGGACGGTGTCGTGCCATGACCCGAACCTCTCCGACGCCCAGCGCCAACTGATCACCCGGGTCCTTAAAGAAGGTGCCTGACCAGGGCCTTTCTGTTTGGATGCCCGGATGACCTCTCGCGATGATCTCGACGGCCTCGATGGCCTCGGCGCCCTTGAGCGTTACTACGACACCGTGCCGCGGACCGGGGGTGCGCGGGCCGAGGACTTCGGGCCGCTCACCCTGTTCGTGCAGGAGGGCGACGGCTGGCCGTATTACGCGCGCCCCTCGCTCGGCGACGGGTCCGCGCCCGAAACCGCGGCGAGCGTCGCCGACGTCGCCCGGGTCCGCGCCCGCCAGCGCGAGCTGGGCGTACCGGAAGCCTTCGAATGGGTGGCCGAAAACACCCCCTCGCTGCGCGCCGCGGTGGAGGGCGCCGGACTGCATGTCCATGCGCACCCCCTGATGGTTCTGGACCTGGACGAGGTACGCGTGCCCCCGCATCCGGAGGTCCGGATGCTCGACGCCGACGACCCCCTGCTGCGGGCTGCGGTGACCGTTCCGATGCTGGCCTTCGCGGCGCCCGGAACCGCCCTGGGCGAGGCGGGTCCGGCCGAACTGGCGCTCGCCGCGGCGGATCCGGCGAACGGGGCCCGGCGGGCGCGGGCGGCGCGGCGGATCGGATCGGGCCTGAGCGGCATGGCTGCCGCCGTGCGGGGCGACGTGGTCCTGTGCTCGGGCCAGTACATCCCCGTGGGCACCACCGCGGAGGTCGTCGGCGTCGGCACCCTCCCGGCGGCCCGCCGCCAGGGGCTGGCGCAGGGCGTCACGGCGGCGCTGGTCGCGGACGCCCTGGCCCGGGGCGTGCGGACGGTGTTCCTCTCGGCCGGCGACGAGGACGTGGCCCGGATGTACGGGCGGATCGGCTTCCGCCGCGTGGGCACCGCCCTGATCGCGGAGCCGCCGCAGGAGTAGGGGGCTCCGCCCGTGCGGCGCGTTTGCCGAAGTGGCAACAAACGTTGCCCCGGGCACGGCCGCGGGCGCAGCATCGGCGGTGCGGGCAGCCACTCCGGCGCCCGCACAGCAGGAAGAGACCCCCATGCACGAGACGGCCGAGACGCCCGAGCAGACGCCCGCCCACCAGCCCCCCGCCGACCCCGCCGCCACCGGCGCGGAGTTCTGGGACGCCCGCTACCGGGAGAGCGAGCGCATCTGGAGCGGGAACGCGAACGCGGTCCTGGTCCGCGAGATCGACGGCCTCGCCCCGGGCCGCGCCCTGGACCTCGGCAGCGGCGAGGGCGGCGACGCGATCTGGCTGGCCCGCCGGGGCTGGCGGGTCACCGCCACGGACATCTCCGGCGTCGCCCTGGAGCGCGGCGCCGCGCACGCCGCCGAGGCGGGGGTCGGCGACCGGATCGAGTGGCAGCGCCACGACCTGGCCGAGTCCTTCCCGGCCGGCGAGTTCGATCTGGTCTCGGCGAGCTTCCTGCACTCCTTCGGCGACTTCCCGCGCGAGCGGATCCTGCGCGCCGCCGCCGCGGCGGTGGCCCCCGGCGGCGTCCTGCTGATCGTGGGCCACGCGGGCTGGGCCAGCTGGCAGGAGAACATCCACCCCGAGGTCCGCTTCCCGACGCCGGAGCAGGTCGTGGCGGAGCTGGAGCTGGCGGAGGGCGCCTGGGAGGTGCTCCTGGCCGAGGAACACGAACGGGCCCAGGACCGGCCTGACGGCCGGCCCGGGACCCGGACGGACAATGCGGTGAAGGTACGACGCCTGCGCTAGGCCGGGGCGGCCGGCGCGGTCAGAAGCCGAGCTTGCGGAGCTGCTTGGGGTCGCGCTGCCAGTCCTTCGCGACCTTCACGTGCAGGTCGAGGAAGACCGGGGTGCCGAGCAGCGCTTCGATGTGCTTGCGCGACTTCATCCCGACCTCCTTCAGGCGCGAACCCTTCGGGCCGATGATGATGCCCTTCTGGCTCGGCCGCTCGATGTAGACGTTCGCGTGGATGTCCAGCAGCGGGCGGTCGGCCGGGCGGTTCTCGCGCGGGATCATCTCCTCGACGACCACGGCGATGGAGTGCGGGAGCTCGTCGCGCACGCCCTCCAGCGCGGCCTCGCGGATCAGCTCGGCCACCATCACCATCTCGGGCTCGTCGGTGAGGTCGCCCTCCGGGTAGAGCGGCGGGCTCTCCGGGAGCAGCGGGGCGATCAGGTCCGCCAGCAGCTGGACCTGGCTGTCGCCGACCGCCGAGACCGGGACGATCTCGGCCCACTCGAAGCCCAGCTCCGCGCCGAGCTGGCTGATGGCGAGCAGCTGCTCGGCCAGTGCCTTGGACTCGACCAGGTCGGTCTTGGTCACGATGGCGATCTTGGGGGTCTTCTTGATCCCCGCGAGTTCCTTGGCGATGAACTTGTCGCCGGGGCCGAGCTTCTGGTCGGCCGGGAGGCAGAAGCCGATGACGTCGACCTCGGACCAGGTGGCCCGTACGACGTCGTTCAGCCGCTCACCCAGAAGGGTGCGGGGCTTGTGCAGGCCGGGGGTGTCGACCAGGACGAGCTGGGCGTCCGGGCGGTGCACGATGCCCCGGACCGTGTGGCGGGTGGTCTGCGGCCGGTTGGAGGTGATCGCGACCTTGGTACCCACGAGTGCGTTGGTCAGGGTCGACTTGCCCGCGTTGGGACGGCCGACGAAGCATGCGAAGCCCGCGCGGTGCGGGGCGGTGGGCTCGGGGGAACGATCGCTCATACGGGCCATTCTCCCCGATGCGGGTCCCAGCGCCGACCAGGCGGTGGCGAGCAGGACCGTCGCACCCGCCAGCAGGGTCCCCAGCCAGGGGTGGACGGCGTACCCGGCGCTCGCCCGGGCGGTGGCTCCGGGGGCCGTGGCGCGGACGGTCACGGTGGTCCGTTCGAGGGCGGGCGGGTCCGCCCAGTGCTCGGTGAACCGGACCCGCTGCCCGGGCAGCAGCTCGGCGCGGGCGGTCGCCGCCCGGTTCAGCAGGGAGCGGCCGAAGGCTCCGCCGGCGGTGAGGGCGGTCCGGGGGCGCAGCGTGACGTTCCCGAGGTTGTGGAGCGTGTACGAGACCTCGGCGCCGGAGCCCCGGCGGGTGACCGCGAGCCCCTCGACGGCCAGGGCGGGCGCGGTCGGCCCGGCGACCCGGAGGTGGACCCGGGCGGCGACGGCCCGCTGGACGTCGATCCCCGTGCTCCCCACGGCGCCGCCGGGCCGGTCCTCCAGCGCGACGACGGCCCCGGGATGGTCCCCGGGCTCGGCCCGCTCGGGCACGGTCAGGGTGAACGGCACGCTGACCGACCCCCCGGCCGGCACGGTGACCCGGTCCCGCGCGAGCCGGGTCCAGGCTCCGGTGGCCTCCCGCGGCTCCTCGGGCCCGCGCGGGGCGAAGCCGCCGTCGCGGGCGGTGTTGTAGGCGTCGGCGGCGTAGAGGCGGAAGGTGAGCGGGCCGGGGGTGCGGTTGGTGAGGGTGACGGCGTCGAAGACGGTGGTTCCGGGGGCGGCCGCGAGGTAGAAGTACGGGCGCTGGGCGATCTTGTTGGCGGCGGGGAGGACGGACCACTGTCCGTTGTCGGCGGCCGCGGCGCCCCCGGCGGGCCCGAGCGCGAGCAGCAGCGCGCACAGGAAGGCGCACACGAGCGCGAGCCGGGCGCCGGGTCCGGACGGCTCCCGGGCCGGAGCCCCGGTCACGACAGGGTCAGCGTCAGGACCGCCGTGTAGGCCCCCGGCGGGGTGTAGGGCGGTAGCCGGAGGGTGACGAGCGCGTCCACGGTGAAGGTCCCGCCCACCGCCGACGCGTCCGGGGTCGACGCCAGGACCGCCCCGCCCTCCCCGACCACCCCGGCGCTGCCCGCCGCGCAGGTGCTCCGGCTCCCGGCCGCCGCCACGCAGACCGGGGTCCAACTCAGCTCGGCGCCCGGGATCTTCACCCCGCCGGGCCCGGTGAAGGCCGTGACCTTGCCGATCAGGGACCAGCCGGCGGGGCCGCCCCGCGCGTCCTTGACGGTGACCGTGCCGATCCGGCCGGGGGCCGCGACCCCGTCGCCGTACGCGATCGCGCCGAGCGTGACGGACTCCCCGGCCTGGGTCATCGTCAGCGCCCCCGGTTCGACCGTCGCCGTCACCTGCTGCGTCCCCGCCCGCTGCTCCTGGGCCCGGGGCGGGTCCGCGAGGACCGTGTACGCGCCCGGGCCCGAGCCGCGTTCCGCCGTCCAGGCCGGGCCCTCGTAGGCGACGACGGCCGTGGTCGTCCGGTCGGTGACCGGCAGGTCGGCCAGGACCGCGCCGAGCCGGTCCGCGGTCGCGGTGACCCGGTCGGCGGTGGGCGCGGCGCCCGCGCGCCCGGTGACGGTCACGGCCGCGCCCGGGGTGAACCCGCTACCGGCGACCTTGACGGCGGCGCCGGGCCGGCCGGACGCGCCGCCGAGGGCGACGGCGCGCAGGTTCGCGGCCGGCAGCGCCTGCGCCGTGAGCCGACCGGCGACCGGCGGGGGCGCCCCGGCCGCGGCGGGCGTGCAGGTGGTGTCGAGGTCGAGCAGGTGGCTGGTGTGCAGGGTGTAGGCGCCGGGGGCGAAGGTGGTCTCGCCGGGGGCGGTGACGGTGAAGGTGCCGGTCATGGTGACGGCGGGGAGGACCGCACCCGCCGGCACCGGGTCGTTGCTCTTGGCCCCGACCACGGTCACCTCCCCCCGCTGCGCCCCGCCCAGCACGATCACGGCGGTGGGAGTCAGCACGTCGGCCGGCAGATCGGTGGTCAGCGGGTTCACGGCCGGGCCGGCGGCCACCCGGTAGGTGACGGTGACCGTGTCGCCGACCCGGGGCGCGGGGTTGTCCACCGTGAGCACCGCGGTGGTGGGGCCGTCGGCGGGCGGCAACCCGGCCTCCTGCGGCGGCACGCAGTGCGTGGGGAAGTCGACCTGGCCCGCCGGGGCCGGCTCCCCGCCCTCGGCGGAGGCCGGTGCGCTCAGCGCGCCACCCGCCGCGGCGGCGAGGACGGCCATGCCGACGGCCGCCGACCAGCCCCTGCTCCGCGTCCCTCTGCGCACCGCGACACCCCCGCTGTCCACCTCGGCAGGGGGCCATTCACGAGCGGGCGGCGGAAGATGTCAAGGGAGCGGCCCGACCTCACCTGATGGCCCATCAGATGACGTCAGGTTCGGGCCCGTCACGCACCCTCACCCCCTCCGCGCGCCCGCCCTCATTCCCCTTCGCGCTGCCGGAAGGTCCGCCGGTACGCCGTCGGGCTCACCCCCAGCGCCGCCTGCACGTGCTTGCGCAGCGACTGGGCGTGGCCGAAGCCCGCCTGTCGGGCGACCTCTTCCATCGGCAGTTCGGTGCGCTCCAGCAACTGCCGGGCCCGCTCCACCCGCTGCATGACGATCCACTGGCCGGGGCTGACCCCGGACTCCTCCCGGAAGCGGCGGGTGAACGTCCGTACCGACATGGCCTCCTGGCGGGCCAGGTCGCTCAGCCGGACCGGCTCGTGCAGCCGGTCCAGGACCCAGGCCCGGGCCGCCGTGGTGCTGGCGAGCTGCGGCCGCGGCACCGGCCGCTCGATGAACTGGGCCTGGCCGCCCTCCCGGTGGGGCGGCACGACCGTGCGCCGGGCCACGTCATTGGCCACGGCCGCGCCGTGGTCGCGGCGCACGATGTGCAGGCACAGGTCGATCCCGGCGGCCACTCCGGCCGAGGTCAGCACGTCCCCGTCGTCCGTGTACAGCACGTCGGGATCGACCAGGACGGCCGGGAAGAGGCGCTGGAAGTGCGCGGCGGAGGCCCAGTGGGTGGTGGCACGGCGGCCGTCGAGGTACCCGGCGGCGGCCAGCACGAACCCGCCCGTGCAGATGGAGACGAGCCGGGTGCCGGGGCGCACGTGCGCGAGGGCGGCGGCGAGCTCGGGGGTGAGCCGCCCCTCGTCGTAGACCGGGCCCAGCTCGTAGGAGGCGGGCACGACCACCGTGTCGGCGGTGGCCAGGAGCTCCGGGCCGTGGGCGACCTCGACGGCGAAGTCGGCGTCGGTGGGAACGGGGCCGGGCGCGAGCCCGCAGGTGAGGATCTCGTACAGCGGCCGGCCCGCCGGATCGTGGGCACGGCCGAAGATCCGGTGCGGGATGCCCAGCTCGAAGGGCAGCAGTCCGGTGAGCGCGAGGACGACCACGCGGTGCGGTCGGCCCGGGCGCGCGGCAGGGGTGGTGGCCCGATCGGTCATGGCCCGATCGTAGCGAACCGTGTCGGTCAGGCCACTGGATCACGGCTCCCGGGGGCCGGAAGCTGTCCTCGTGACCCAGACAGCGCCCCTCCCCGGCACCACCCCGCCCGACTCCGCCGCTCCGGCTCCGGCCCCGCGCCCCGCCGGGCGGATCCACCGCGCCTGGTCCGTCGCCGCCGTCACCTTCGTGACGATCATCGGGGCGGCGGCCTTCGCCTCCCTGCCCGGTCTGCTGCTCGACCCGCTGCACAAGGAGTTCGACTGGTCGCGCGGCACGATCGGCTTCGCCGTCTCGGTCAACCTCGCCCTGTACGGGCTGACCGCGCCCTTCGCCGCGGCCCTGATGGACCGCTACGGCATCCGCCGGGTCGTGGTCGTCGCGCTGCTGGTGATATCCGGCGGCACGGCGGCCACCGTGTGGATGACCGCGTCCTGGCAGCTGGTGCTCTTCTGGGGCGTGCTCGTGGGGTTGGGCAGCGGCTCGATGGCGCTCGCCTTCGCGGCGACGGTGACCAACCGCTGGTTCACCGCCCGGCGCGGCCTGGTCACCGGCATCCTGACCGCGGCCGGCGCCTCCGGCCAGCTGGTCTTCCTGCCGCTGCTGGCCTGGCTGGTGGAGCACCACGGCTGGCGCCCGGCGGCGGTCACCGTCGCGCTGGCCGCGCTGGCCGTCGTACCGTTCGTCTGGCTGCTGCTGCGCGACCACCCGGCGGACGTGGGGCTCGCCCCGTACGGCGGGGAGTACGCCCCCAAGCCCGCTCCGGTCCCGGGCGCCGCCCGGCGCACGCTCACCGTGCTCTTCAAGGCGGCCCGCACCGGTCCCTTCTGGCTGCTCGCCGGAACCTTCGCGATCTGCGGCGCCTCCACCAACGGCCTGGTCAAGACGCACTTCGTGCCCGCCGCGCACGACCACGGGATGCCGGTGACGGCGGCGGCCGGACTGCTGGCGGTGATCGGCGTCTTCGACGTGATCGGCACGGTGGCCTCGGGCTGGTTCACCGACCGCTTCGAGCCGCGCCGACTGCTGGCGGTCTACTACGCGCTGCGCGGGGTCTCGCTGCTCTTCCTGCCGATGCTGCTGGCACCCTCGGTGCACCCGCCGATGGTGTTCTTCATCGTCTTCTACGGCCTGGACTGGGTCGCGACCGTCCCGCCGACGATCGCCCTGTGCCGGGAGCAGTACGGCGAGGACAGCGCGATCGTCTTCGGCTGGGTACTGGCCTCGCACCAGGTGGGCGCGGCGCTGGTGGCCTTCCTGGCCGGCCTGGCGCGGGACGTCTTCGGCTCGTACGACCTGATCTGGTACGCCTCGGGGGCGCTGTGCGCGGTGGCCGCGCTGATGGCGATGGTCATCCGGCGCCGCCGCGACCCGCTCGCGCCGACTCCGACCTCGGTCGCAGCCGGCGCCTGAGCGGGACGCGGGACCGGTTCAGCGGTTCAGCGGTTCAGCCGGCCGTGATCGTGGACTTCAGGGTGCCGTCCGGGGCCGCCAGCAGGACGGGGGTGGCCGCGCCGCCGAGGTCGCGGACGGCGGCCCGGTCGGCCTCGTCCACGCCGTCGGCCGCGCTGACCACGGCGGCGGCCTCCAGGGACTGGGCGCCGCTGGCCACGGCCATCGCGACGGCCGTGCGCAGCGCACTGAGCTTCAGCGACTCCAGCTCCACGGTCCCGGCGACGTAGGTACGGCCCGTCTCGTCCCGCACCGCCGCCCCCTCGGGCACCGCGTTGCGGGCCCGGGCGCTGCGCGCCAGCGTGATGATCTTGCTGTCCTCGGGGCCGAGCGCGGCGCCGCCGTTGTCGTGATCGCTGTCCGTCATGCCGGAAAGCATAGGAGCGGGGGGGGGGGGGGGGGGGGGGGGGGGGGGGAGGAGAGGGGGGGGGGGGGGCCCCCCCCCCCCCCCCCCCCCTCCCCCTTCTTTGGGTCGGGGCGTGTATTTGCTGTGGGTATTTCTTCCTCC
>NZ_JBVHUE010000031.1:12868-23856 GCF_055565515.1 Streptomyces sp. NPDC028419
GTCTGTCCCCGCGGCGGGGCGGACGGGTGTTGTGTTTTTCTCTGTGGTCCTGTCCTCGGGGGGAGGAGCGAGTGACCCGCCCCGCCGAGCCTGGTCCCCCCCCCCCCCCCCCCCCCTCTCCCCTCCATACCCCCCCCTGGCCCCCCGGCTCAGGGTTGCGACTAGGCAGTCGGCTTGATGGCCTTCAGCGAGGTCTCCACCTTGTGGATGGCGCGGTCGAAGTCCTTCTCCCCGCGCTGCCCCTCGCCCCAGTTGTTGTGGACGGTGCTGATCACCGCGCCGACCCGGATCACCGCGATGTCCTGGTCCACGACGTGCTCCTCGTTCTTGAACTGCACGCGCAGGCCGGTGGACTGCTCGCCGAGGGCCGGGATGTCGAAGACCTCGGCCTTGGCGAGGGCGGCCTTGCCCTCGTAGCTGGCCTCGAAGGACCCGCAGGCCTTGACCGTCGCGGCCAGTGCGCTCACGGCGCGCTCGGCGTCGGCCGCGTTCTCGTAGCCGCTGACGTCCTGGAGCATCAGGCTGCTGCCGGAGGCGTCGCTGAAGACGGCCTGGCGGCTCATCTTGTAGTCGGTCAGCAGCCGGCCGGTGTCGACCAGGTCGACGACGGCCTTGCAGCTCTCCGGCTTGGCCGCGCCGAACTCACGGCTCTTGGCGTCGCCGTTGTCGATGACGGTGTCCTCGTCGAGCTTCCACCCGCTGGAGAGGTCCGCCACCGTCAGCAGCACGCTCTGGGCCTGCTCGGCCGTCAGCGCCCCGGACCCCTTGGCGGACGCGGCCGAGCCGCCCTTGTCGCCGGCCTTCGCGCCGCTCTTCTCGCCGCCCTGGCACGCGGCGACGAAGAGCAGGGAGGCGGCCGCGAGGGCGGTCGCGGCGAAACGGGTACGGCGCTGCACGAGGACTCCAGGAACGGATCTTGCTTGGCGGAAGCAAACCTAAGCGTAAAGTAAGCAATTCCGATGATCCGAAGGTCATGAAAAATTGTGACCTTGCTCCCAGCCCGTTCCGCCAGGCGGCCCGCGCCCGTCCCCCGCGGCACCCTCAGGGCCGGTCGAGCCGCAGCCGCTCCGCCCGCGGCAGCCCCGCGACCACCAGGTCGTACGAGTCCTCGATCAGCTCCTTGACCATCGCGTCCGGGAGCCCGCCCACGGTCACCGTGTTCCAGTGCCGCTTGTTCATGTGCCAGCCCGGGGCGACCGCCTCGTGCTCGGCGCGCAACCGCACCGCGGCTTCCGGTTCGCATTTGAGATTGACCGTGAGCGGGGTCCCGTCGAGCGCCGAGAGCGCGAACATCTTCCCCAGCACCTTGAAGACCGAGGTCTCCGGATTGAACGGGAACTCCTCGACCACGGCGTTGAATCCGAGGCAGAAGGCACGCAGCTCGGCGGGCGTCATGCGCTCTCCCCCTCGACGGCCGGCGCCGGCTCGACCGGCTCGACCAGCACGGTCACGATCTTGTTCCGGCGGCCCGCCGGCGATTCGGCGGTCAACCGCAGCTTGCGGCCGTCGGGCAGTTCCTGGAGCGCGGACGCCCCCGCGATCGGCACCCGACCGAGCGCCTTGGCGAGCAGCCCGCCGACCGTCTCCACGTCCTCGTCGTCGAAGTCCTCCACCCCGAACAGCTCGCCGAGGTCGGTGATGTCGAGACGGGCCGTCACCCGGTAGCGGTCGCCCCCGAGTTCCTCGACGGGAGGCAGTTCGCGGTCGTACTCGTCGGTGATCTCGCCGACGATCTCCTCCAGGATGTCCTCGATGGTGACGATCCCGGCCGTGCCGCCGTACTCGTCGATGACGACGGCGACGTGGTTGCGGACCTGCTGCATCTCGCGCAGCAGGTCGCCCGCGTTCTTCGTGTCGGGCACGAAGACCGCCGGGCGTATGGCGGTGGTGACGAGTTCGGACTCCGCCTCGCGACTGACGTGCGTCTTGCGGACCAGGTCCTTGAGGTAGACGATCCCGACGATGTCGTCCTCGTTCTCCCCGGTGACCGGGATGCGCGAGAAGCCCGACCGCAGCGCGAGCGTGGTCGCCTGACGGATCGTCTTGTACCGCTCGATGCAGATCAGGTCGGTGCGCGGCACCATCACCTCGCGCACCAGGGTGTCGCCCAGCTCGAAGACCTGGTGCACCATCCGGCGCTCGTCGTCCTCGATCAGCGATTCCTTCTCCGCCAGGTCGACCATCGCGCGCAGCTCGGCCTCGGAGGCGAACGGCCCCTTGCGGAAGCCCTTCCCGGGGGTCAGCGCGTTGCCGATGAGGATCAGCAGCTGCGGGATCGGGCCCATCACCCGGGCCAGCGGCACCAGGACGTACGCCGCCGCGGTCGCGGTGTTCAGCGGGTGCTGGCGGCCGATCGTGCGGGGGGAGACGCCCACCGCGACGAAGGAGACCAGCACCATCACGGCGATGGCGGTGAGCAGCGCCGTCCAGTTCTCGCCGAAGGCGTCGAGGCACACGTAGGTGACGAGGACCCCGGCCGCCATCTCGCAGGTGACCCGCACCAGCAGGGCCACGTTGAGGTAGCGGGTCGGGTCGGCGGCGACCTGGGCGAGCTTGGCGCTGCCGCGCCGCCCCTCGCGCACGGCCTGCTCGGCGCGGAAGCTGGACATGCGGGCGATCCCGGACTCGGCGCAGGCCGCGAACCAGGCCACCACGACCAGCAGGACCGCCCCGGTGATCAGCTGGGGGGCGGTCACGAGACGGTGGGGGCGGGAGAGGCCCCGGTCATCCCGCGCTCGCCGCGCCAGCCGTCCACGATGGCCGCCTGCAGGCCGAACATCTCGACCTTCTCGTCGGGCTCCTCGTGGTCGTAGCCGAGCAGGTGCAGCACCCCGTGGACGGTGAGGAGCTGGAGCTCCTCGTCCATGGAGTGCTGCGTCGGCGCGTCCTCGCCCTGCTTCTTGGCGACCTCGGGGCAGAGCACGATGTCACCGAGGAGCCCCTGCGGGGGCTCCTCGTCGTCCTTCGACGGCGGACGCAGTTCGTCCATCGGGAAGGACATGACGTCGGTGGGTCCGGGCAGGTCCATCCACTGGATGTGCAGCTGCTCCATCGCGGCCTCGTCGACCACGATGACGGACAGCTCGGACAGCGGGTGGATCCTCATCCGGGTGAGCGCGTAGCGGGCGATGTCGAGGATCGCCTGCTCGTCGACATCGGTTCCGGACTCGTTGTTGACGTCGATCGACATGGTGCTTCTGGACTACTTCCCGTTGTGGCTGTCGTACTGCTCGTACGCGTCGACGATACGGCCGACGAGCTTGTGCCGGACGACATCCTCGGAGGTGAGCCGTGAGAAGTGGATGTCCGGGACCCCTTCGAGGATCTCCTGGACCTGGCGCAGACCGCTCTTGGTCCCGCCCGGGAGGTCGACCTGGGTCACGTCACCGGTGACGACGATCTTCGAGTCGAACCCGAGCCGGGTGAGGAACATCTTCATCTGCTCGGGCGTGGTGTTCTGCGCCTCGTCGAGCACGACAAAAGCCTCATTAAGGGTGCGACCCCGCATATAGGCCAGCGGTGCGACCTCGATCGTGCCCGCCGCCATCAGGCGCGGGATCGAGTCGGGGTCGATCATGTCGTGCAGGGCGTCGTAGAGCGGCCGCAGGTACGGGTCGATCTTGTCGAAGAGGCTGCCGGGCAGGAAGCCGAGGCGCTCGCCCGCCTCGACCGCGGGGCGGGTCAGGATGATCCGGCTGACCTGCTTGGACTGGAGGGCCTGGACCGCCTTGGCCATCGCCAGGTAGGTCTTGCCGGTACCGGCGGGGCCGATGCCGAAGACGATCGTGTTCTTGTCGATCGCGTCGACGTACCGCTTCTGGTTGAGGGTCTTGGGGCGGATGGTGCGGCCGCGGCTGGAGAGGATGTTCTGGGTGAGCACCTCGGCCGGGGTCTCCTCGCCGCCCCGGCTCCCGTCGCCCGCGCCATTGGCACGGAGCATCGCGATCGACCGTTCCACTGCGTCCTCCGTCATCGGCTGTCCGGTGCGGAGCACCAGCATCATCTCGTCGAAGAGGCGCTGGACGAGGGCGACTTCCGCCGCTTCCCCGACCGCGCTTACCTGGTTGCCCCGCACATGGATGTCGGTGGCGGGGAACGCCCGCTCTATCACGCGCAAGAGGGCGTCTCCCGATCCGAGCACCGTCACCATCGGGTGCTTGGCCGGGACGGTGAAGTGGGCTCGTGCCTGCCCCGGCACTGCGGGGGTGCGGGATGTCGGTGTCTGAGTCATGGGCCGGCTCTGAGGCCTGCACATACCTCCCGTCGAGGGGTCTCGCCGATCGACGACCCTCTGGATTACCAAGCGTACGACTCCGCACCCGGATGCCCGAAGGGATTTCCCGAGCCCCCGCGCCAGGTCACGGCGGCGCGGCTACGCGGAGTGGCGGAAGCCGATCGTGGGCACCGCCCGGCGGCGCACGGCCCGGCGCGCCTCCTCGGCCGCTGCGGCGTCCCCGGGCACCAGGTCCTCCAGGAACCCGTAGTGCCGCAGCCCCTCGGGGACCCCGCCGGGCCGGGCCCGCAGGGCGTGCCACCAGTGGGCCACCTCCGACCAGCCGGGGGCGGACAGCGAGCCGCCGAACTCCTGCACGGACAGGGCCGCGGTCAGGCCGGCGAAGGCGAGCCGGTCCGCGAGCGGCCAGCCGGCGAGGGTGCCGGTGACGAAGCCCGCCACGTACACGTCACCCGCGCCCGTGGGGTCCAGGGCCTCCACCTCGATCGCCGGGACCTCGGCGCTCTCCCCGGTCCGGCCGTCCACCGCGTACGAGCCCTGCGCGCCCATCGTGACCACCGCGATCGGGACCCGCTCGGCCAGGATCCGGGCCGCCGCGCGCGGGCAGTCCGCACCCGTGTACCGGACCGCCTCCGCGGCGTTCGGCAGGAAGGCCTCGCAGTGGTCCAGGTCCAGCGCGTCCAGGTCCCAGCGCCCGCTCTCGTCCCAGCCGACGTCCGCGAAGACCCGGGCCCCGCGGCGCGCGGCCGCGGCGACCCACTCCTCGCGGCGCCCGGGGGCCAGTGAGGCGACCGCGGCCCTGGCCCGGGGCGGGCAGTCCGGGATGGGGTCGGAAGCGGCTCCGGGGGGCGCCTCGTGGCCGTGGGAGACCATCGTGCGTTCGCCCTCGTAGGCCATCGAGACGGTGACGGGCGAATGCCAGCCGGGAATCCGGCGCGACATCGCCAAGTCGATGCCCTCGCCCTGCTCCAGCGCGTCCCAGCAGTACTCGCCGTAGTGGTCGTCGCCGAAGGCCGCGGCGAGCGAGGTGCGCAGCCCCAGCCGGGCGAGCGCGGTCGCCATGTTGGCGACTCCGCCGGGGCTCGAACCCATGCCGCGGGCCCAGGACTCGGTGCCGCGCACCGGGGCCGAGTCGAGGCCGGTGAAGATGATGTCGAGGAAGACCGTGCCGGTCAGGAAGACGTCGCAGTCCGGATCGCGGGGCGACCGGAGCGGACCGAGCGGGTCCACCTGCTCGCCGGCGGCTCTGTTCCCGTTCTGACGGCTGTTGCGACTGGTCACGGCGTGTTCCCCGTTTCGTACGCGGCGTGGAGGGTCCGGAGAGCTGCCAGCCCTGCCCTCCTCGGGCCGGCGCAAACCCCAGTGTGTCCCAGATCACCAGTGGATCGCCCTTCTCCCCGACTCCGGTCGCTTGATAGATATGGGCCCCCGCTTCTCACGCGGTGCCTCGAACCACCCGCGCGCCACCTGGATCCACCGTGTCCGACCACGCCCCGGAGCACCCCGCCTCCTGGCCCCTCGTCGCCCTCTTCACCGCCGGCTACGTCGCCCCGTACCTGCTGCCCACGGTGGTCGGACGGCTCGACGCGCACCTCCCGCTCAGCTCCGCCCAGGCCGGGCTCATCGGCTCGGTGCTGCTGCTCGGCTCCGCCGCCGCCGGCTTCGCCCTCGCCTCCCGCATCCCGCGCCACGGGCCGCGCCCGCTCGCCCGGTGGGGGCTGCTGCTCGCCGTCGCGGGCTACGCCACGGCCGCCGCCACCTCCCTGCTGCCGCTGGTCGTGGTGGGGGCGGTGGTCGGCGGCTTCGGTTCCGGTACGGCCACCGCCGTCGCCGCCTCCGGGATCGCCGCCCAGCGGGATCCGCACCGCACCTCGGCCGTGGGGCTGCTGTCGGTGTCGGCGACCGCGGGGGCGCTGTACCTGGCCCTGCCCCGGCTCGGCGGCGGCCACGGGCTGCCCTTCGCCGCGATCGCGCTGGTCGCGGCACTGGCCTGGCCCGCCACCGGGCGCCTCGCCGGGCGGCCCGCCGGGGCGTCGGCCCCGGCCGGGCGCGACCGCGTACGGGGCTCCGCCTCCCGGCTGCCGTACCCGCGGGCCGGGGCGGTGCTGGCCGGGGCGCTGATGCTGTGGTCGCTGGCCCAGAACGCGCTGTGGGGGGTCAGCGGGCGGATCGGGTCCCAGCAGGCGGGCCTGTCCGAGGTGACGCTGGGCATGGTCTTCGCTGCCGCGCTCGGCGCCGGGCTGCTCGGGGTCACCGCCGCGTCCGCGCTGGGCGCGCGCCTCGGCCGGGCGGTGCCGATCGGGGCGGGCACGGCGCTGATCGCGCTCTGCGTGGCCGCGTCCTGCGCCGCGCGGGGCCTGGGCTCCTTCGCCGCGGGCGAGATCCTGTGGAACGCGCTCTACCCGGTGGTCCTCTCGTACGCCATCGGTCTCGCCGCGGCGCTGGATCCGCGCGGCCGTTGGGCGGTGCTGGCGGGCTCCGCGTCCTCCCTCGGGGTGGCGTGCGGCCCGGTCACGGGCAGTCTGCTGGCCGAGCGGGCCGGGTTCCCGGTGATGGGGCTGGTGCTGGGCGGGCTGCTGCTCGCGGTGGCGGTGCCGTTGACCGCGGTCGCCCTGCACGCGGGGGGCCGTCCGCTGGTGCCGGGTTCGGTGCGGCGCCGGGGCGGGGCCCCGGCCGCGGTCCTGGCGGCGGGGGCCGGGGCGGCGCTCTCCGGGCGGCTGCCGCGGGTGGGCGCGCCGGAGTTGACGGTCGTCGAGGTGACCGTGCGGCCGTTGCCGGGGCGCACGCCGCTGCGGGTGCTGCTGCGGTCCCCGGCGGCCCGCTACCCGCGCTTGGGCAGCGGGACCCGGGCGAGGTCGGCCGCGATGGTCAGCTCGCCCTCGAACCCGGCGGCGCGGGCCTCGCGTTCGAAGTCGGCCGGGTCCGTGTAGCGCTGCGAGAAGTGGGTCAGCACGAGGTGGCGGACCCCGGCCGCGCGGGCGACCCGGGCGGCCTGGGCGGCCGTCAGGTGGCCGTGGTCGGTGGCGAGGCGCTCGTCCGCGTCGAGGAACGTCGACTCGATGACCAGCATGTCGCAGCCCTCGGCGAGGGCGTCGACGCCGGGGCAGAGCCGGGTGTCCATGACGAAGGCGAAGCGCTGGCCCGGCTTGTGCTCGCTGACCTCGTCGAGGGTGACGCCGTTCAGCTCGCCGTCGCGCCGGAGCCGACCGACGTCGGGGCCCTCGATCCCGTGGCGGGCGAGCAGTTCGGGCACCATGCGGCGGCCGTCGGGCTCGGTGATCCGGTACCCGTAGGACTCCACGGGGTGCGAGAGCAGCCGGGCCTCCAGGGTGTACGTCGCCCCGCTCGCCAGCACCCCGTCGGCGGCGACGGGGGCTTCGGCGAGCGCGACCGTCTCCCGGTAGGCGGTGGCGTAGCGCAGCCGGTCGAAGAACTTCTGGCCGGAGGCGGGGTAGTGCGCGGTGACGGGGTGCGGGACCTGGTCGAGGTTGATCCGCTGGATCACCCCGGCGAGGCCGAGGCTGTGGTCACCGTGGAAGTGGGTGACGCAGATCCGGTTGATGTCGTGCGCGGCGACTCCGGCCCGCAGCATCTGGCGCTGCGTGCCCTCGCCCGGGTCGAAGAGGATGCCCTCGCCGTCCCAGCGCAGGAGGTAGCCGTTGTGGTTGCGGTGGCGCGTGGGCACCTGGCTGGCGGTGCCCAGCACCACGAACTCGCGTACGGACACGGCTATCCCGGGGGCCATTCGAGGCCGCGGCCGCCGAGCACGTGGGCGTGCGCGTGGAAGACGGTCTGGCCGGCGCCCGCGCCGGTGTTGAAGACGATCCGGTAGCCGGAGCCGTCGACCTTCTCCTGCGCCGCGACCTCTCCGGCGGCGCGCAGCACGTCGCCCGCGACGGCGGGTTCGGCGGCGGCGAGGGAGGCGGCGTCCGGGTAGTGGACCTTGGGAATGACGAGGACGTGCGTCGGCGCCTTGGGGCTTATGTCCCGGAAGGCGAGGGTCGTCTCGGTCTCGTGGACCACGGTCGAGGGGATCTCCCCCTTGACGATCTTGCAGAACAGGCAGTCAGCCTGAGGTTCCCCGGCCATGTGCGGCGCCTCCGTAGCAGTGATCGACTCCCCCGCATCGTAAACGCCCCCACCGACGCCTCCAACGCCGGCGAGGCTGAACCTGCCCGACCACCTCAAGCCCGCCCGGCGTTTGAGGGCCCGCCGGAGGCACACCCCCCGATGCCTCCGGCGGCGCCTCAAACGCCGGCGAGGCTGGACCTGACCCCCTCAAGCCCGCCCGGCGATTGAGGACCCGCCGGAGGCACGCGCGCCACAGCGGGCACCAGGAGCGCCTCAACCACAGGCGAGGCTGGACTTGACCCCCTCAAGCCCGCCCGGCGATTGAGGACCCGCCGGAGGCACGCGCGCCACAGCGGGCACCAGCAGCGCCTCAAACGCCGGCGAGGCGGAACTTGACCCCCTCAAGCCCGCCCGGCGATTGAGGGCCCGCCGGAGGCACGCGCGCCACAGCGGGCACCAGCAGCGCCTCAAACGCAGGCGAGGCGGAACTCGGCCCCATCAAGCCCGCCCGGCGATTGAGGACCCGTCGGAGGCACGCGCGCCACGGCGGGCACCGGCAGCGCCTCAAACGCCGGCGAGGCGGAACTTGGCCCCACCAAGCCCGCCCGGCGATTGAGGGCACGCACGCCGCGGCGGACGGCGTCGGCGGTGGTTAGGACCAGCGGCCCGTGCGGGCCAGGAGGACGGCCACCGCGGCGGTGCCGGCGGTGGAGGTCCGCAGGACGGACCGCCCCAGCCGGTACGGCTTCGCCCCCGCCTCCTCGAAGACGGCCAACTCCTCCGGCGAGACCCCACCCTCGGGCCCGACGACGACCACGATCGCCCCCGCCACCGGAAGCTCCGCCGTGGCCAACGCCAGCGACGCCGCCTCCCGGTCCTCGTGCAGGACCACCGCCAGGTCCGCCCCCGCCAGCAGCGCGGCGACCTGCTTCGTGGACATGGCCTCGGCGACCTCCGGGAACCGGACCCGGCGGGACTGCTTGCCGGCCTCCCGCGCGGTCGCCCGCCACTTCCCCAGCGCCTTCGCCCCCCGCTCCCCGCGCCACTGCGTGATGCACCGCGAGGCCTGCCACGGCACCACCGCGTCGACCCCGGTCTCGGTCATCGTCTCGACGGCCAGCTCGCCCCGGTCCCCCTTCGGCAGCGCCTGGACCACGGTGATCCGTACCGGCGGCTCCGGCTCCTCGTGGACCGACTCGACCGCCACCACCAGCCGGTCCTTGCCCTCCGCCGCCTTGACCACGGCTTCGGCCCACCGCCCGCGGCCGTCCGCGAGGACCACCGCCTCGCCGGGGTTCAGCCGCTTCACGGACACCGCGTGGCGGCCTTCGGGACCGTCCAGGACGAACTCCGGCCCCGCGGGGACCTCTTCGACCACGAACACGGGGGCGGTCATGACGCACTCCTCATCTTCAACATCTGCAACACGCTCTGCGCTTCGGCCAGTTCGGCCGCCAGTACCTCCACCAGCTGCCCGGCGGGCAACGGCCTGGCCAACCGGTGCCCCTGCCCCGCCCACAGCGCCATGCCCTGCGGGTCCCCGGCCGCCGCCGCGGCCTTGCGCAGGCCGGAGGTGATGTGGTGGACCTGGGGGTAGGCGGCGGGCGCGTACGGCCCGTGCTCCCGCATGAAGCGGTTGACCAGCCCGCGCGCCGGCCGGCCCGAGAAGGCCCGGGTGAGTTCCGTGTGCGTGAACAGCGGGTCGGTCAGGGCCTTCTTGTGCGCCGGGTCGGCACCCGACTCGGGACAGGCCAGGAAGGCGGTGCCGAGCTGCGCGGCCTCCGCGCCCGCGGCCAGCACGGCGGCGATCTGCGAGCCCCGCATGATGCCGCCCGCGGCGACGATCGGGAGCGCGACGGCTTCCCGCACCTGCCCGACCAGCGCCAGCAGGCCGAGGCCCGCCGTCCCGTCGAGGTGCGGGTCGTCGCGGTGGGTGCCCTGGTGGCCGCCCGCCTCGATGCCCTGGACGCAGACGCAGTCGGCTCCCGCCTCCTGCGCGGCCCTGGCCTCCTCGACGGAGGTCACGGTGACCACGGTGCGGGTGCCGGCCTGGCGCAGCGCCGAGAGCACCTCGGCCGGGGGGCACCCGAAGGTGAAGGAGACCACCGGAACGGGGTCTTCGAGGAGGATGGCGAGTTTGGCGTCGTAGCCGTCGTCGCAGGTGCCCACGGTGTCCTCGGGCGCGAGGGAGACCTCGTACCAACTGGCCTCGCCGGCGAGCTGCCCGCGGTAGGCCTCGACGGCGGCGGGGTCGACCGAAGTGGCCTGCGGGACGAAGAGGTTGACGCCGAAGGGGCGGCGGGTCAGCCCGCGCAGCCGCTTGATCTCCTGGTACATGCCGTCGGCGGTCTTGTAGCCGCCGGCCAGGTAGCCCAGCCCGCCCGCCTCGCACACGGCGGCGGCAAGCGGCGGACAGGAACCGCCGCCCGCCATCGGGGCCTGCACGATCGGGTACTGGTGAAGACCGTTCGGTGCGGAGGACATGCCGAGCATCGTGCCATGTCCCCCGCACCAGACCGAATCGTGCGATTCGCCTGGCATAGTCCGGTTCCCCGGTGTGGGGGGGGGGGGGGAGGGGGGGGGGGGGGAGGGGAGAGTAACAAACGTTGGGAGGGGGATTTCGGATGTTGGAGGGGGGCCGTTGGGTGGGGGGGGGGGGGGCGGGGGGGGGCGCCTCTCCACG
>NZ_JBVHUE010000031.1:23866-116762 GCF_055565515.1 Streptomyces sp. NPDC028419
TCCCCCCAAAAAGACCCTCCCTTTCCCCCCCCCCTTTCCCTCCCCCCCCCCCCCTTCCCCCCCCCCCCCCCCCCCCCCCCCCCCCCACCGCAGCGATCAACGCCCGTTGAAGGCGTCCTTCAGCCTGCTGAAGAGGCCCTGCTGGCCGGGCTGGAACTGCCCGGTGGGCCGCTCCTCGCCGCGCAGCTTCGCCAGCTGGCGCAGCAGTTCCTCCTGCTGCGCGTCCAGCTTGTTCGGGGTCATGACCTCGACGTGGACGATCAGGTCGCCCCGGCCGCCGCCGCGCAGGTGCGTGACGCCGCGGCCGTGCAGCGGGATGGACTGGCCCGACTGGGTGCCGGGGCGGACGTCCACCTCTTCGAGGCCGTCCAGGGTCTCCAGCGGGCACTTCGTCCCCAGGGCGGCCGCCGTCATCGGGATCGTGACCGTGCAGTGCAGGTCGTCCCCGCGGCGCTGGAAGGTCGAGTGCGGCAGCTCGTGGATCTCGACGTAGAGGTCGCCGGCGGGGCCGCCGCCGGGGCCGACCTCGCCCTCGCCCGCGAGCTGGATGCGGGTGCCGTTCTCGACACCGGCCGGGATCTTGACCGTGAGGGTGCGGCGGGAACGGACCCGACCGTCGCCCGCGCACTCGGGGCACGGGGTCGGGACCACGGTGCCGAAGCCCTGGCACTGCGGGCAGGGCCGCGAGGTCATGACCTGGCCCAGGAAGGACCGGGTGACCTGCGAGACCTCGCCGCGGCCGCGGCACATGTCACACGTCTGCGCCGAGGTGCCGGGTGCGGCGCCCTCACCGGAGCAGGTGGTGCAGACGACGGCCGTGTCGACCTGGATGTCCTTGGTCGTCCCGAAGGCCGCCTCGTCCAGTTCCAGGTCGAGGCGGATCATGGCGTCCTGGCCCCGGCGGGTCCGCGAGCGCGGTCCGCGCTGCGAGGCCTGCCCGAAGAAGGCGTCCATGATGTCCGAGAAGTTGCCGAAGCCGCCGGCTCCGAACCCGCCCGCTCCGCCGCCGCCCGAGGAGGACAGCGGGTCGCCGCCGAGGTCGTAGACCTGCTTCTTCTGCGGGTCCGACAGCACCTCGTAGGCCGCGTTGATCTCCTTGAAGCGCTCCTGCGTCTTCGGGTCCGGATTCACGTCCGGGTGGAGTTCACGCGCGAGGCGCCGGAAGGCCTTCTTGATCTCGTCCTGGGAAGCGTCGCGGCGCACGCCGAGTACGGCGTAGTAGTCCGTGGCCACTTACGACTCCGCCAGGATCTGTCCGACGTAACGTGCCACTGCGCGTACCGCTCCCATCGTTCCGGGGTAGTCCATGCGGGTCGGTCCGACCACGCCGAGTTTGGCGACTGCTTCGCCGCCCGAACCGTAACCGACCGAGACGACCGACGTGGAGTTCAGCCCCTCGTAGGCGTTCTCGTGCCCGATCCGTACGGCCATTCCCGACTCACTGGCCTCGCCCAGCAGCTTGAGGAGCACGACCTGCTCCTCCAGCGCTTCGAGCACCGGCCTGATCGTCAGGGGAAAATCGTGTCCGAAGCGGGTGAGATTGGCGGTGCCGCCGATCATCAGCCGTTCTTCGGCGTCCTCCACGAGGCATTCGAGGAGCGTCGCGAGGACGGTGGACACCGTCGCCCGGTCGTCGCTCTCGAAGGACTCCGGGAGGTCCTGCACCAGCGGCGGCACGTCGGTGAACCGACGGCCGACGACCCGGCTGTTGAGCCGCGCCCGCAAGTCCGCCAGGGAGGTCTCCCCGAAGGGCGTCTGGCAGTCGATGAGCCGCTGCTCGACCCGACCGGTGTCCGTGATCAGTACGAGCATCAGGCGGGCCGGGGCCAGCAGGAGCAGCTCGACGTGGCGGACGGTGGAGCGGGTCAGGCTGGGGTACTGGACGACGGCGACCTGCCGGGTGAGCTGCGCCAGCAGCCGCACCGTGCGACCGACGACGTCGTCGAGGTCCACGGCGCCGTCGAGGAAGTTCTGGATGGCCCTGCGCTCGGGCGTCGACAGCGGCTTGACGCCCGCCAGCCTGTCGACGAAGAGGCGGTAGCCCTTGTCCGTGGGGATGCGCCCCGCGCTGGTGTGGGGTTGGGCGATGTAGCCCTCTTCCTCCAGCACGGCCATGTCGTTGCGCACGGTGGCGGGCGAGACGCCGAGCCGGTGCCGCTCGGTGAGCGCCTTGGAGCCGACCGGCTCCTCCGTCCCGACGTAGTCCTGGACGATGGCGCGGAGCACTTCGAGTCTGCGTTCGCTGAGCATCGCGCACACCTCCGTCTGTGATGCCTGTTCGTGTGGAGCCTGTCCACCGGCCGTCATGGCGGGTGCCGCTGGCACTCGCGGTCGGTGAGTGCCAGAGATCCCCCGGTCAGTGTACGGCGGGTACGTACGGCGTTAGCAAGGGCGGCCCGTCAAGGTACCGCGCGGGGGGCGACCGCTCGACTAGCGTCGCCGCATGGACGTGAGTTGGGAAGACGCGGGTTGGGAACGGCTGACCGAACGGTCCGGCCGGCTGCGACTGCCGGTGTGGGACTGCACCGCGGGGCTGGTGGTGGGCGATGACGCGGTCCTGCTGATCGACCCCGGATCCTCCCTTCCGGAGGGGGCGGGGCTGCGGGCGGCGGCGGAGCGGATGACGGGCCGCCGGGTGACGCATATCGCATTCACGCACGGCCATTTCGATCACGTTCTGGGTGCGGCGGCCTTTCCGGAGGCCGAGGTGTACGGCGCGGTGGGCCTCGACGCGCTGCTGGCCACCGGCCGTGACGGGCTGCGCGAGGACGCCGTGCGGCACGGGCTGGCGCGGGCGGAGGCGGTCCGGGCGACCGAGTCGCTGGTCGTCCCGGGGCACCTGGTGTCGGGCGAGTGGACCCTGGAGCTGGGCGGGGTGCAGGTGCTGCTGGCCAATGTGGGGCCCGGGCACACCGGGCACGACCTCGCGGTGTTCGTGCCGGGCGACCGGGAGGTGGTCTTCTGCGGGGACCTGGTCGAGGAGTCCGGGGAGCCGCAGGCGGGCCCGGACGCGGTGCCCGCGCGGTGGCCCGCCGCCGTGGACCGGCTGCTGTCGCTGGGCGGCGACGACGCGCTGTACGTGCCCGGTCACGGAGCGGTGGTCGACGCGGCCTTCGTGCGTGCGCAACGCGACACACTGGCCCTGCGGTACGGCGTGTCGCGTGCGTGAGGCCGACGGGCCTCCTAGCGTCGGCCGGATGCGTGAGTACTCGCCCGACCTGACCCCCGCGTGGAAGCGCCCCCGCCCCGTCCCCGAGGTCCCCGCGGACCTCGACGTGGTGGTCGAGGAGGCCGGTACGGGCTTCTGCGGGGCCGTCGTCGGCTGCGAGGCGGGCACGGTGACCCTGGAGGACCGCTTCGGCAAGCGGCGGGTGTTCCCGATGGAGGCGCGCGGCTTCCTGCTGGACGGGGCCGTGGTGACCCTGGTGCGCCCCTCCAGGGCCCCGGCGGCCCCCGCGCGCACGGCCTCGGGCTCGATCGCCGTCCCGGGCGCACGGGCGCGGGTGGCGCGGGCGGGCCGGATCTACGTGGAGGGCCGCCACGACGCCGAACTGGTCGAGCGGGTCTGGGGCGACGACCTGCGCATCGAGGGCGTGGTGGTGGAGTACCTGGAGGGCATCGACGACCTCGCGGCGATCGTGGCGGACTTCGCCCCGGGGCCGGACGCGCGCCTGGGCGTGCTGGTGGACCACCTGGTGGCCGGCTCGAAGGAGTCCCGCATCGCCGCCGCGGTGACCTCGCCGGACGTCCTGGTCGCGGGCCACCCGTACGTCGACGTCTGGCAGGCGGTGAAGCCGTCCGCCCTCGGCATCCCGGCCTGGCCGGTGGTCCCCCGGGGCCAGGACTGGAAGACGGGCGTCTGCCGCGCGCTGGGCTGGCCGCCGAACACGGGCGCCGCCTGGCAGCACATCCTGTCCCGCGTCCACTCCTACCAGGACCTGGAACCAGAACTCCTGGGCCGCGTAGAAGAACTAATCGACTTCGTCACAGCCCCCTAACCCCCCTGCCCCCGGCGGGCCCTCAATCGCCGGGCAGGCTGAATGGGCCCAGGCTGCACCACACCCAGCCCCGCCATCGCTACCGGCGGGCCCTCAATCGCCGGGCAGGCTGAATGGGCCCAGGCTGCACCACATCCAGCCCCGCCGGCGTTTGAGGCGCACCACATCCAGCCCCACCGGCGCTCCAGGCACCCACAACCCCCGCCGTCGCCTCCGGCGGGCCCTCAAACGCCGGGCGGGCTGAATGGGCCCAGGCGGCACCACATCCAGCCCCGCCGGCGTTTGAGGCGCCCCCGGAGGGTTTGCCAGGCGGCGGCAGCGCCCCGGCGCGGCGCCGGAGCCGGCCCGGGCCGGGGTCAGTCGACCAGGTCGCGGACCACCGCGTCCGCCAGCAGCCGCCCCCGCAGGGTCAGCACCGCACGCCCCACCCCGTAGGGCCCGGCCTCCAACAGCCCGTCGGACAGCGCCCGCCCGGCCGCCGCGAGCCCGGCCGGAGCCAGCAGGGACAGCGGGCACCCCTCCCGCAGCCGCAGCTCCAGCAGGATCCGCTCGACCCGCCGATCCTCCGCGGACAGCAGCTCGCGCCCGGCCCCGGGCGACCTCCCGCCCGCCAGCGCCGCGGCATACGCACCGGGGTGCTTCACGTTCCACCACCGCACCCCGCCGACGTGCGAGTGCGCACCCGGCCCCGCGCCCCACCAGTCCGCCCCGCGCCAGTACAGCTCGTTGTGCAGGCAGCGCCCGGCCTCGGTCGTGGCCCAGTTGGAGACCTCGTACCAGTGGTAGCCGGCCTCCGCCATGACGGAGTCCGCGATCAGGTAGCGGTCGGCGTGCACGTCGTCGTCGGTCATCGGGACCTCGCCCCGGCGGATCCGGCGGGCCAGCTGCGTGCCCTCCTCGACGATCAGCGCGTAGGCGCTGATGTGGTCCGGCCCGGCGCCCAGCGCGGCGTCCAGCGTGGCCCGCCAGTCGTCGTCCGATTCCCCGGGGGTGCCGTAGATCAGGTCGAGGTTGACGTGCTCGAAGCCGGCCGCCCGCGCCTCCGCGACGCACGCCTCGGGGCGGCCGGGGGTGTGCGTGCGGTCCAGGACCTTCAGGACGTGCTGCTTGGCGCTCTGCATGCCGAAGGAGACGCGGTTGAAGCCGCCGGCCCGCAGCTCGGCGAGGTACGCGGAGTCGACCGAATCCGGGTTCGCCTCGGTGGTGATCTCGGCGTCCTCGGCCAGGCCGAACTCGTCCCGGATCGCCGCGAGCATCCGGACCAGGTCCGCGGCGGGCAGGAGCGTGGGCGTACCGCCGCCGACGAAGACCGTGCGGACGGACCGCGGGTCGTCGCCGAGCACCTTGCGGGCGAGGCGCACCTCGTCGATGAGGGTGTCGGCGTAGTTCTCGCGGGAGGCCAGCACGCCGCCGGTGCCGCGCAGCTCGGTGGCGGTGTAGGTGTTGAAGTCGCAGTAGCCGCAGCGCGTGGCGCAGTACGGGACGTGCAGGTAGAACCCGAGCGGCCGGTCCGCCGCACCCGCCAGGGCGTGCGACGGCAGCGAGCCGTCTTCGGGCATGGGTTCCCCGTCGGGGAGGGCGGAAGGCATGCCCCCATTGTCCCGCACGCCGACCCCTGCCGGGCGCGGCGTGCGGGCGCCCGGCCCCGGGGGCCGGCGGCGGTGGGTTCCGGTCGGGGTCAGGCCTCGTTCGAGCCCGCGTACATCTCGTCGATGAGCGCCTTGAACTCGCGCTCGACGACCGGCCGCTTCAGCTTGAGGCTGGGCGTGAGGTCGCCGTGCTCGACGTCGAGGTCGCGCGGGAGCAGTCGGAAGGTCTTGACCGTCTGCCAGCGCTGGAGGCCCTCGTTCAGGGTCTGTACGTACGTCTCGACCAGGCGCTTGGTCTCGGCCGCGGCCACGACCTCGCCGTACGTCTTGCCCTCCAGCCCGTTCTCGGCGGCCCAGCCCAGGATGGCGGGGCCGTCGAGGGCGATGAGCGCGGAGCAGAAGTTCCGGTCGGCGCCGTGGACGACGATGTTGGAGACGTAGGGGCAGATCGCCTTGAAGCGGCCCTCCACCTCGGCGGGGGCGACGTACTTCCCGCCCGAGGTCTTGATCAGGTCCTTCTTGCGGTCGGTGATGCGCAGGTAGCCGTCGGGGGACAGCTCGCCGATGTCGCCGGTGTGCAGCCAGCCGTCCGCTTCGAGCACCTCGGCGGTCTTGTCGGGCTGGTTGTGGTAGCCCTCCATGATGCCGGGGCCGCGGAGCAGGATCTCGCCGTCGTCGGCGATGCGGACCTCGGTGCCGGGGAGCGGCTTGCCGACGGTGCCGGTGCGGTAGGCCTCGCCGGGGTTGACGAAGCTGGCCGCGCTGGACTCCGTCAGGCCGTAGCCCTCCAGGATGTTGATGCCGGCGCCGGAGAAGAAGTAGGCGATCTCGGGGGCGAGGGCGGCGGAGCCGGAGACGGCGGCGCGCAGGTGGCCGCCGAAGGCGTCACGGAGCTTGGAGTAGACGAGCGCGTCGGCCACGCGGTGCTTGGCGGTGAGGGCGAGGGGGGCCTTGGCCTGACCGGTGCGGCGGAAGTTGTCCTGGGTGACCTTGGCGTACTCGCGGGCGACGGAGGCCGACCACTTGAAGATCTTGTACTTGGCGCCGCCGGCGGCCCGCGCCTTGGCCGCGACCCCGTTGTAGACCTTCTCGAAGATGCGCGGGACGGCCGCCATGTAGGTCGGCTGGACGATCGGCAGGTTCTCGATGATCTTGTCGATCCGGCCGTCGACGGCCGTGACGTGCCCGACCTCGATCTGGCCGGAGGTGAGCACCTTGCCGAAGACGTGCGCCAGCGGCAGCCACAGGTACTGGACGTCGTCCGCGGAGATCATGCCGGTGGCCACGGTGGCCTTGGCCATGTACGACCAGTTGTCGTGCGGCAGCCGCACGCCCTTGGGGCGGCCCGTGGTGCCGGAGGTGTAGATGAGCGTGGCGAGTTGGTCGGCGGTGATCGCCTCGATCCGCTCCCGGACGGCTTCGGGGTGCTTGGCGAGGTGCTCGGCGCCGCGCGCTTCGAGGTCGGCGAGCGAGAGCACCCAGTCCTGCGGGTCCCCCTCGACCGCGACCGCGTCGGCCGCCTCCAGCACGATGACGTGGGCCAGGCCGGGAAGGTCGGCGCGGTGCGCGCGGGCCTTCGCGAGCTGGGCGGCGTCCTCGGCGATCAGCACCCGGCTGTCGGAGTCGGCGAGGATGAACGCCGATTCCTCGCCGTTGGTGCTCGGGTAGATGGTGGTGGTCGCGGCTCCCGCGCACATCACGCCGAGGTCGGCGAGGATCCACTCGACGCGGGTGCTGGAGGCGAGGGCGACGCGCTCCTCGGACCGTACGCCGAGGGTGACCAGGCCGGCGGCGATGGCGAAGACCCGTTCGGCCGCCTGCCCCCAGCTGAGCGACTTCCACTCGTCCGGTCCCTGGCCCGGGGCCGCGATGACCGGATAGCGGTAGGCCTCGCCGTTCGGAGTCGCGGCGACGCGCTCAAGGAAGAGGGCCGCCACGGTGGGCGGGCGGTTCTCGATCATGGTCTGTGTGTCGCTCACGACATCCTCCGTACCGGTCCACGCGGCAGGGCGTGAAGACGTGGGGACTGGCGGGTTTCTTGTGACTGGCGAGTAACCAACGAGCAGTGATCAGAGTAGATGGCCGCCCCACCGGTGCGTAAGGGCCGGCGGGCGGCCGGTTCATAACGAAACGGGCCCCCGCACGCCTGTGCGGGGACCCGTTCCGTCGACATGGGCGAGGCCGCTACCGCTCCTCGTACCCCTTCTCCGTACTACTTCTTCTTGCCGCCGGAGTCGTCGCTGGACAGCACCGCGATGAAGGCCTCCTGGGGGACCTCCACGGAGCCGACCATCTTCATCCGCTTCTTGCCTTCCTTCTGCTTCTCCAGCAGCTTCCGCTTACGGGAGATGTCACCGCCGTAGCACTTGGCGAGGACGTCCTTGCGGATGGCGCGGATGGTCTCGCGGGCGATGACGCGCGAGCCGATGGCGGCCTGGATCGGGATCTCGAAGGCCTGCCGCGGGATGAGCTCGCGCAGCTTGGCGACCAGGCGCACGCCGTAGGCGTAGGCCGCGTCCTTGTGCGTGACGGCGGAGAAGGCGTCGACCTTGTCGCCGTGCAGCAGGATGTCGACCTTGACCAGACCGGAGGCCTGCTCGCCGGTGGGCTCGTAGTCGAGGGAGGCGTAGCCGCGCGTCTTGGACTTCAGCTGGTCGAAGAAGTCGAAGACGATCTCGGCGAGGGGGAGCGTGTAGCGGATCTCGACGCGGTCCTCGGAGAGGTAGTCCATCCCGAGGAGGGTGCCGCGGCGCTGCTGGCAGAGCTCCATGATCGCGCCGATGAACTCGGAGGGCGCGAGCAGGGTGGCCCGCACGACCGGCTCGAACACGTCCGAGATCTTGCCCTCGGGGAACTCGCTCGGGTTGGTGACGGTGACTTCCTTGCCGTCCTCCAGGACGACCCGGTAGACCACGTTCGGCGCGGTGGCGATCAGGTCGAGGCCGAACTCGCGCTCCAGGCGCTCGCGGACCACGTCCAGGTGCAGCAGGCCGAGGAAGCCGACGCGGAAGCCGAAGCCCAGCGCGGCCGAGGTCTCCGGCTCGTAGACGAGCGCGGCGTCGTTGAGCTGGAGCTTGTCCAGGGCCTCGCGCAGGTCCGGGTACTCGGAGCCGTCGAGCGGGTACAGGCCCGAGAAGACCATCGGCTTCGGGTCCTTGTAGCCGCCGAGGGGCTCGGTCGCGCCGTTGTGCAGGCTGGTGATGGTGTCACCGACCTTGGACTGACGGACGTCCTTCACGCCGGTGATGATGTAGCCCACCTCGCCGACGCCGATGCCGTCGGACGGGGTCATCTCCGGGGACGAGACGCCGATCTCCAGCAGCTCGTGCGTGGCGCCCGTGGACATCATCCGGATGCGCTCGCGCTTGTTGAGCTGGCCGTCGACCACACGGACGTACGTCACGACGCCGCGGTACGAGTCGTAGACCGAGTCGAAGATCATCGCGCGGGCGGGGGCTTCCTTGACGCCCACCGGCGCCGGAACGGTCGCGACGATCTTGTCGAGCAGGGCGTCCACGCCGACACCGGTCTTCGCCGAGACGCGCAGCACGTCCTCGGGCTGGCAGCCGACCAGGTTCGCGAGCTCCTCGGCGAACTTCTCCGGCTGGGCGGCCGGCAGGTCGATCTTGTTCAGCACCGGGACGATCGCCAGGTCCTTCTCCATCGCCAGGTACAGGTTGGCGAGGGTCTGCGCCTCGATGCCCTGGGCGGCGTCCACGAGGAGGACCGTGCCCTCGCACGCGGCGAGGGAGCGGGAGACCTCGTAGGTGAAGTCGACGTGACCGGGGGTGTCGATCATGTTCAGCACGTGCGTGCTGCCCTGATCGGGACCGACGGTGGGGGCCCAGGGCAGACGGACCGCCTGCGACTTGATCGTGATGCCGCGCTCACGCTCGATGTCCATGCGGTCGAGGTACTGGGCGCGCATCTGCCGAGAGTCGACGACGCCGGTGAGCTGGAGCATCCGGTCGGCGAGGGTCGACTTGCCATGGTCGATGTGCGCGATGATGCAGAAGTTGCGGATCAGCGCCGGGTCGGTACGGCTCGGCTCGGGCACGTGGCTAGGGATCGCGGGCACGCAGTGTCCTGATTCTCGGGTCGCAGTCGGAAAGCGGTGTCAGCGCGGAAGTCTGATCTCGTCGCCCTCATCGGCGCGATGTCGGATCTATACGCAGACTCCCATGGTCCCATGGCCGACGCAGTGCGGCCGGTTTGGGCCGGTCGGAGCGCGGCTGGTAGCCTGGGCAGCTGTGTGTCGCATGCCCTCTCAGCAGACGGCACACAATCCGAAGATCAAACTCTGAACCTGAAAAGGCTCTTTCGTGGCGAACATCAAGTCCCAGATCAAGCGGAACAAGACCAACGAGAAGGCGCGCCTGCGTAACAAGGCCGTCAAGTCGTCGCTCAAGACCGCGATCCGCAAGGCCCGCGAGGCCGCCGCCGCCGGTGACGTCGAGAAGGCCACCGTGGCTTCTCGCGCCGCTTCGCGTGCGCTCGACAAGGCTGTCTCGAAGGGCGTCATCCACAAGAACGCCGCCGCCAACAAGAAGTCGGCGCTGGCTATCAAGGTTGCCGCCCTGCAGGGCTGAGCTTTCTGATGTGAACGCCGGAAAGGACCCAGCGGGCCCTCTCTCCCGCTCCTGACCGGCACCCCGCGCCGCACACGGCCTGCGTTCGCCACGCGGGTGCGGCGCACAACAGCAGCAACCGAAGGCCCCGGCGGCCCCCCTTCCCCAGGGGAGCCACCGGGGCCTTCGCGCGTCCCGGCCCGGAAGGGGCTGGGGTGGGGGCTCCCGGTGGGCGGTGCGCCGGGTGGGAGCTCGCGGTGGGCGGTGCGCCGGGTGGGGGCTCGCGGTGGGCGGTGCGCCGGGTGGGGGCTCGCGGTGGGCGGTGTGCCGGGTGGGAGCGGCCGGGGGTCGGGGGTGCTGGGGTCAGTGGTTGGGCTGGCGGGGGCGGGCGGCGCGGGCCACCGCCACGACCGCCTTCTCCAGCGCGTACGCCGCGTCGTCACCGCCGCCCTTGACGCCCGCGTCGGCCTGCGCGACGGCCCGCAGGGCCTCCGAGACGCCGTCCGCCGACCAGCCGCGCATCTGCTGCCGGACCCGGTCGATCTTCCAGGGCGGCATGCCGAGGTCGCGCGCGAGGTCGCCGGGGCGGGCCCCGCGGGGGGCCGAGGCGAGTTTGCCGATCGCCCGGACCGCCTGGGCCAGTGCGCTGGTGATCAGGACCGGCGCCACCCCCGTGGACAAGGACCAGCGCAGGGCCTCCAGGGCCTCGGCCGCACGGCCCTCGACCGCGCGGTCCGCGACGGTGAAGCTGGAGGCTTCCGCCCGGCCCGTGTAGTAGCGGCCGACCACGGCCTCGTCGATCACTCCGTCGACGTCCGCGCACAGCTGGGCCGCCGCGCTCGCCAGCTCCCGCAGATCGCTGCCGATGGCGTCGACCAGGGTCTGGCACGCCTCCGGGGTCGCCGACCGGCCCAGGGTCCGGAACTCGCCCCGGACGAACGAGAGCCGGTCCGCCGCCTTCGTCATCTTCGGGCAGGCGACCTCCCGGGCCCCCGCCTTGCGGGCCGCGTCCAACAGGCCCTTGCCCTTGACGCCTCCCGCGTGGAGGAGGACGAGGACGATCTCCTCGTAGGGCGCGCCGAGGTACGCCTTGACTTCCTTGACCGTGTCCGCGGACAGGTCCTGCGCATTGCGCACGATCAGGACCTTGCGCTCGGAGAAGAGCGAAGGGCTCGTCAGCTCGGCCAGCGTGCCGGGCTGGAGCTGCTCGGACGCGAGGTCGCGCACGTCGGTGTCGGCGTCGGCGGCCCGGGCGGCCGCCACCACCTCCCGCACCACGCGGTCGAGGAGCAGGTCCTCCTGGCCCACCGCGAGGGTGAGCGGGGCGAGCGGATCGTCGGTTGAGTTCTTCCTGGTGGCCATCGCCTCCAGCATCCCACGCCGCACTGACAGCGCCCCGCCCCGCATGCCGGAGAATGTTCCGGTGAACCTGCGACATGTACTGGTCCTGCCCGACCGCGACGCCGCCGACGAGGTGGCCCGGGAGCTGGTCGACCGCTTCGGCCTGCCCGAGGAGCCGCAGCTGGTCCGTGAGGCACTGGCCGGCGAGGACGACGCCGAGGACGCCCAGTGGCTCGTGGTCGTCGAGGACCCGAAGGAACTCCTCGACACCACGGCCCTGGACGACCTGGCCGCCGACCACGACGGCTGGCTCGAAGCCCCGTAACCCCGCACCGCGCCCCCGGAACCCCTTACAGGCGTCGGGGTCCGGCACCGTCCTCGGCGAGTGCGTCGCCAGGGTTCAGCAGGGCGCAGGCCTTCATCGAGAGGCAGCCGCAGCCGATGCACCCCGTGAGTTCGGCCTCGAGTCGTTCGATGGTCTGCCGGCGCTCCTCCAGACGGCGCTTCCAGCCGCGCGAGGCGCGCTGCCACTCCTGGTGGCTCGGCGGCCGGTCGAGCGGTACGTCGTCGAACGCCTCGCGGAGGTCCTGCAGCGGGATGCCGATCCGTTTCGCCACCGAGATCAGGGCGACCCGGCGCAGCATGTGCCGGGGGTAGCGGCGCTGGTTGCGCTCGTCGCGTTCGGACGCGATCAGGCCGAGTTCCTCGTAGAACCGCAGGGCGGACACCGCCGCCCCGGTCCGCGCGCTGACCTCGCCGATGCCCAGCCAGTCGTCGGGGGTGGCCCTGGCACCGCCGGGCTGATGAGTCCTCATGCAGACCTCCTCTTGACCTCAAGTCTCCTTGAGGCCCTACGTTCGGCTACGCCAGAGCGGCAAGCAGCACCGACCCGGAGAGGACGGCAGCCCGATGACGTTTGTGATCGCCCTGCCCTGTGTGGACGTCAGGGACAAGGCATGCCTGGACGAGTGCCCCGTCGACTGCATCTACGAGGGGGAGCGGATGCTCTACATCCACCCCGACGAGTGCACCGACTGCGGCGGCTGCGAGCCGGTCTGCCCGGTCGAGGCGATCTACTTCGAGGACGACACCCCAGAGCCGTGGCGGCCGTTCAACGCGGCGAACGCCGAGTTCTTCGCCGACCTCGGCTCCCCCGGCGGCGGCGCGAGGCTCGGCCTGATCGAGAAGGACCATCCGATGGTGGCGGCGCTGCCGGTCCAGGACACCGTCTGACCCACCGAAGGCGCCGGGCCCCCTCTTCCAGACCTTGCCGGACCAGCGCGCGTCGTGGGGCGCCCGGCAAGATCCGAAAGAGCAGGTCTATGCCTTGTGGATGATCTGGACGTCGAGTTTGACCTCGACGCTCATGCCGATCGCCGCGATGCCGTGTGCCAGCATCGACTGCCAGTTGAGGGTGAAGTCCTCGCGGTGCAGCTCGACCGTGGCCCGACACGCGGCCCGGGTCTCCCCCTCCAGGCCGGTGCCCACCCCCAGGTACTCGGCGTCCAGGGTGACGGAGCGGCTGACGCCGTGCAGGGTGAGGGCTCCGGCCACGGCCCAGCGGCTTCCGCTGCGGTGGATGAAGCGCTCGCTGTAGAACTCCACCGTCGGATGGCGCTGCGCGTCCAGGAAGTCCGCCGAGCGCAGGTGGTCGTCCCGCAGCCGGACCCCGGTGTCGATGCTCGCCGTGTCCATGATCACGTGCATGGAGGAGTCCTCCATGCGGTCGGCTATCCGCACCGCACCGGCGAAGGTGTTGAACCGGCCGTGGATACGGGCCAGGCCGATGTGGCGGGCCGTGAAGCCGATGGAGGAGTGCGCGGGGTCCAACTCCCAGTGCCCGGGCCGCGGCAGCAGCGGCGGCTCGACGGAGTCGAGCACGATCTCCGCCGGGCCCTGCCGCGGAGCGCCTTCCCCGACGATCGTCGCCCCGTGGTACGGCGCGTACCCCTCGGCCGTGACGGCCAGCCGGTACTCCCCCTCCGGAACCGCCGCGATGAACCCGCCGTAGGGGTCGGTCTCCCCCCTGACGATCCGTCGGCCGATCGGATCGGTGACCTCGAACCGGGCCTGGCGGACCGGCTGGTGAACGGTGTCGAGGACCCGGCAGCTGAGCAGACCCGCCATCGGCGGCAGCGTCAGCGTCGCGGATCCGGGTGGGCCGGAGCCCGCGCCCGTCTCCATACCCCGTCGGCGACTGAACATGGTCGATGCACCCCCGTGCGCTGTGTGGACTTGAGTGGTCTTGAATCGTTCTGGCGAAAACGCATTCGATCATGCAGTTGGGTTGGGGGCAAACAGAACGGTCACACCCGGTATGCCCGCGCCGCCCGCGCCGTCGACCGGCTGGAAATGCCCGTAGCCCCGGGCCCGCTCCGGCGATCGCCACCGAACCGTCGGTATCGGTGCGCAGCACGACCGCCCCCGCCGCCCGCAGGCGCGCGAGCGTGTCCGCCGCCGGGTGACCGTAGCGGTTCCGGGCTCCGACCGGAACGATCGCGATGCGTGCGGCGATACTCGCCTGTAGCGCGGGGTCCTGGTGCGCGGAGCCGTGGTGGGCGACCTTGAGCACGTCCACGGGCCCCAGCAGCGGACGCTCCCTCAGCAATTGCCGCTGGGCGGCCGGTTCGAGGTCGCCGAGCAGGAGCAGCCGCAGCCCGGCGCTGTCGACCAGGAGGGCCACGCTGGCGTCGTTGGGGCCGTCGGGCGGTGGCCCCGCCCCCGGCCCGGCGGGCGGGGGCCAGAGCACCTCCCAGGACAACGGACCGATCCGGCGCCGCTCCCCCGCCCGGGCCCCCTCCACCGCGATGCCGGCCGCCGCCGCGGTCCGCCGGACGAACTCGACCTGGCCCGGCGGTTCGGCCAGCGTGGTGGTCTGGATCACCCCGACCGCCCGTCCGCGCAGCACCCCGGCCAGCCCGCCCACGTGGTCCGCGTGGAAGTGCGTCAGGAGCAACAGCGGCACGCGCCGCACCCCCAGGGCCCGCAGGCACGCGTCCACCGGGCCAGGCTCCGGGCCGGTGTCCACGACCACGGCCGTCCCCGGTCCCGCGGACAGCACGCCCGCGTCCCCCTGGCCCACCGCGCACTGCACGTAGCGCCATCCGGGCGGGGGCCAGCCGGTCAGGGTCCGGGTCAGCTGCGGGGGCCTCAGCAGAGCGAGGAGCAGGAGCAGGGCCGTCACCGCGCAGGCCCAGCGGTAGCGACCCAGCCGTGTCACCAGCCACACGAGGCCCAGGGTGACCACCGCCAGCAGCACGCCCCCACCGATCCCACCGGGCCAGGACAACTCCGCACCCGGCAGCCCCGCCCCCGTCCTGGCCACGGAGGCGATCCACCCGGCGGGCACCCCGGCGCACCAGGCGATCACCCGCGCGCCGTCCATCCACACCGGGGCGGCGGCGAGCGCGGCGAAGCCCAGCACCGTGGCGGGGCCGGCCGCGAGCTCGGCGAGCAGATTGCACGGCACCGCCACCAGGCTGACCCGGGCCGCGAGCACCGCCACCACCGGCGAGCACACCGCCTGCGCGGCCGCGGCGGCGCCCAGCGCCTCGGCGAGCCGGAACGGCACCCCCCGGCGCCGCAGGGCTTCGCTCCAACGGGGCGCCAGGGTCAACAAAGCCCCGGTGGCCAGGACCGAGAGCAGGAAGCCGTAGCTCCGGGCGAGCCACGGGTCGTAGAGCACGAGCAGCACGACGGCCGCGGCCAGGGCGGGGATCAGGGACCGGCGCCGCCCGGTGGCGAGGGCCAGCAGGGTGACCGCCCCGCAGGCGGCCGCCCGCAGCACGCTCGGCTCCGGCCGGCAGACCACCACGAAGGCCAGGGTCAGGGCCGCCCCGCCGAGGGCCGCCCCCCGCAGCGAGAGTCCGAGCCGGGGCGCCAGACCGCGCCGCTCGGCGAACTGCGCGCTGCCCGCCGGGCCGATCAGCAGGAACAGGACCACGGTGAGGTTGGACCCGGACACCGCGAGCAGGTGCAGCAGGTCGGTGGCGCGGAAGGCGTCGTGCAGATCGGCCGGCACCCGGGCGGTGTCCCCGACCACCAGCCCCGGCAGCAGGGCCCGGGCGTCGGGCGCGAGGCCGTCGGTGGCCGTGCGCAGACCGGCCCGCAGCCGCCCCGCGACGCGCTGCGCGAGGTCCGGGCCGGCGGTGACGGCGGGCGGCGCGTTCCCCGCCGGCCGCAGCAGGGCCACCGCCCGCTCCCCGGCGCGGGCCGGAGCCAGCCGGGCCGTGGTCCGCACCCGGGTCGAGGGCAGCAGCCGGGCCCACTCGGGGTGCGCCGCCATCACGAGCACGGGTGTGCTCACCCGCGCCCGCCTCCCGTCCGGTCCCGTCACCCGGGTCGCCTCGGCGTCCATGAGCAGCACCGGCGGCCCCGCGCCGGTCCCGACCCGCCGCGGGTCCGATCCGATCGTCAGCTCCACGGTGACCACGGCCTGCTGCCGGGCGAGCCCGGCCACCGGACCGGAGCGGGCCCCGGCCCGCTCCAGGCCGGCCACCGCCGCTCCGGCCGCCGCGCAGAGCAGGACGGCCGCCGCCGTGGTCCCGAGCGCCCACCGGCGCCCGCGTGGGCGCCGCGCCACCCACACGAGCGAGCCCGCGCCCGCCGCCGCGAGTCCCACCCCGACGGCCGTCCGCACGGGCGGCGCGTCGAGGGCGAGCGCGGCCGCCGCCCAGGCGGCGAGGGCGGGCACCGCGAGCCGCAGGTCCACCGGGCCCGGGGGGCCGGTCGGCCGGTTCACGGCCGGACCAGGGCGCGCAGGTCGGCGAAGCGCCGGTCACCGATGCCGTTGACCTGGCGCAGTTCCTCCACGGAGCGGAAACCCCCGCGCGCGGTGCGGTAGTCGACGATGTGCCGGGCCAGCACGGGGCCGACGCCGGGCAGTCCGTCCAACTGCTCGACCGTGGCGGTGGCGAGGCTCACCGGGCCGGGACCCTGACCGGGACGGGGACCGCCCGGACCGGGACCGCCGGGCGCGGGCTGCGCGAGGACGCCGACGAGCACCTGCTCGCCGTCCACCAGGATCCGGGCCCGGTTCAATCCGGAGGTGTCCGTCCCCGGCTGCACGCCCCCCGCGGCGGCCAGTGCGTCCTCGACCCGCGACCCGGCGGGCAGCCGCCGGACCCCCGGCGCCCGGACCTTGCCGCTGACGTCGACGACGATCCGGGCATCGGCGGAGGGCGCCGCCGCGGACGTGGACGGCGCAGCCAGGAACGGGACCGCCGGAGCCCGGGCCGGGCCGGTGGTGGCGAAGGGGACGGAGACGGCCCCGGCCGGGGCCGGCGGTGGAGCCGAGACGGCGGGGGCGGTCACCGGCTGCGGCCGCGCCGACCAGTACTGCTGCCCGGCGAACCCCACCGCGACGACCAGCACCACCGCGACGGCGCCCAGCGTCTTCGGTTCCCACCCGCAGCGCGTCTGTACCCACACCGGCATCCGCTCCCGCACCGCGAGCGCCCACCCGCTCCCTACGGGAGCCGGAACGGCCCCGGACAGGGCGGAGGCGTCCGCCGGGCCGGCCCGCGGGACACCCGGCGGGACGTCCGGCGGGGCCTCGCGGACCGCGCCGGCGTCCAGCAGGGCCTCCGCACGGCGCCGCAGGGCGGGGGACGGCGGGACGGGTGCGCGGCGGCCGACACGGCGGCGGGTGCGGCCGTCGGAGCCGTAGGAGCGGCCGGGGCCGCTGGTGGCTCCGGAGGACGGTGAGGTACGGGTGCGAAGAGTCATGCCGACGACGGTAGGGACGAATCCACCGTCCCGTTCGGAGGCACCAATTCCGGTGGACAGAAACTCCGTTGTGGATAACTCCACCACTCTTGTGAGGGACGTCAGCGCGGCGAGACGACCGCCGCCAGCAGCCCCGGCCCGGTGTGCGCCCCGATCACCGCACCGACCTCGCTGACGTGCAGTTCCACCAGGCCCGGAATGCGCTCGCGGAGACGTTCCGCCAGTTTCTGGGCGCGCTCCGGGGCCGCGAGATGGTGCACGGCCACGTCCACGGCACCCGATCCGGCGCGTTCCACCGCCAGTTCTTCCAGACGGGCGATGGCCTTGGACGCCGTACGCACCTTCTCCAGCATCTCGATGCGGCCGCCCTCCAGCGTGAGCAGCGGTTTGACGGCGAGCGCCGAACCCAGCAGGGCCTGGGCCGCGCCGATGCGGCCGCCGCGGCGCAGGTAGTCGAGGGTGTCGACGTAGAAGTACGCGGACATGCCCGCCGCGCGCTTCTCGGCCGCGGCCACCGTCTCGTCGAGGGAGCCGGAGGCGTCGGCGACCTCGGCTGCGGCGAGGGCGCAGAAGCCGAGGGCCATGGCGACCATGCCGGTGTCGACCACGCGGACGGGCACGGGGGCGGTCCGTGCCGCGACCACGGCGGCGTCGTAGGTTCCGGAGAACTCGGCGGAGAGGTGCAGGCTGACGATGCCGCTCGCACCGGCGTCGGCCGCCGCCTGGTACGCCCTGACGAACTCCTCCGGGCTGGGCCGGGAGGTGGTGACCGGGCGGCGCTTCTGGAGGGCCGCGGCGAGGCTGCGGGCGGAGATTTCCGTGCCCTCTTCGAGGGCCTCGTCACCGAGGACCACGGTCAGGGGTACGGCGGTGATTCCGTGCCGCGCCATCGCCTGTGGGGGCAGGTAGGCCGTGGAATCGGTGATGATCGCGACATGGCGGGACATGAGCCGGAGGGTACCGGCAGCGGGCGGAGTCCGGCAGCCCGGTCCGGCGGGTGACCTGGCCGGTCGGGGTTGCGGGGCGGTGGGCGCCCAGCGGGATCTGCCCGCCCGGCGCCGCGCCGAAACCGGCCGCCGCCGAGCGGCCGGGCCCCGGGCGCGCACCCGAGGTGTCGAGCCGAGCCACTGCCCGGGGCGCCCCGGAGCCTCCGGCGGGCCCTCAATCGCCGGGCGGGCTCACTTTGGCCGGGGCGCCGCCCACCGTGACGCAGGCTCCTGCGGCACGCCCTCAAACGCCGGGCGGGCTGGCTCTCGCCCGAGGTAGCCCCGCGGCGCCGGAGTGCCGCCAGGAGGCCCCTGGGCGCCGGCCAGGCGGACCCTGACCGAGGCGCCGACCGCCGTTGGCTCGGTTGCCTCCGGCGGGCCCTCAAACGCCGGGCAGGCTGATGCGGCCGGACGCCGCCCACCGCCGGTCCCCGAACAACGACCAGGCCGACGCCGACCGAGAGACCCGCCCAGCGCCGTAGCACGATCGCTCCGGCAGGCCCTCAAACGCCAGGCAGGCAATGTGGCCGGACGCCGCCCACCGCCGGTCCCCGAACAACGACCAGGCCGACGCCGACCGAGAGACCCGCCCAGCGCCGTAGCACGTGCCTCCGGCGGGCCCTCAAACGCCGGGCGGGCTGATTGTGGCCGGGACGCCGGGAGGTCGCGCGCTGGCCGAGGTGGTTCCGGGGGGAATTCAGCCTCGCCGGCGTTTGAGGCGCCGCCGGAGGCGGGGTGGCACGGCCCCCGGCCGGCAGCATCCGCTCAGGTGGTCGTTCCGGGGGAATTCAGCCTCGCCGGCGTTTGAGGCGCCGCCGGAGGCGGGGTCGCACGGCCCCGGGCCGGCAGCGGCCGCTCAGGTGGTCGTTTCGGGGCGGGCCGTCTTTTCCCATGGGTAGGAGGTCCGCGGCGGGGGCTTCGGTAGGGCGGCCGGCGGGGTTTGTCCCCGGTCCGGCGTGGTCGGCTCGGGCGGCCATCCCGCCAGGTCGTCCACCGACTCGCGGGACCAGTCCCGCAGCGCCCCCGACTCGACCTCGATCTGCGCGGACAGCACGCTCAGGTCGTCCTCGGCGAACTTGCGGGCCCGGTCGCGCGCGGCCCAGCGCAGCGAGTCCGAGGCCTGGACGACGCGATCGGCACGCTCCCGCAGCTCCGGCAGGCGGTCGGCGATCCGCTTCTTGTCCGGCTCCTGCTCCAACCGCTTCAGCTCGTCGTCCAGCTCGTGCCCATGGGCGCTCAGCCGCTCGAAGAGGCCGATCGATTCCCGCAGCGAGGCGTCCGTCTGCACGCCTTGGTACAGCGCCTGCTGCGTGGAGCGCATCGACATCCGCAGGTCCAGCCGTATCTGGGCGAGCGCCCCGACCACCCCGACCTGTCCGAAGCTGCGGGCCTTCAGGCTGGTGTCCTCGACGGTCCGGCGCGCCTGCGTGATCGTGCGGTCGACGCCGCGCTTCGCCGCCCCGACGACCTTCACGGTGACCCACACACCCAGTCCCAAGAAGGTGAACAGCACCATCAGGGCCATGATGATCAACGCGGCCTCCATGAGGTTCCCTTTCCCTGGAACGAACGAACGGCTTTCCTCGCCCTCCCACCGTAAACGCCGCGGGCAGGCCAGGGGTTCCAATCGAACCCCCAACCTGCCCGTACGGGATGACCCCTACACCAGGGTCAAGTCGCCTCAGATGACGATGTTCACCAGCTTCGGCGCGCGCACGATGACCTTGCGGATCTCGGCCCCGCCCAGCGCCTCGACCACGCCCGGGTCGGTCACCGCCAGCTGCTCCAGGTCCGCGTCCGAGATCGTCGGCGGCACCTCCAGACGGGCCTTGACCTTGCCCTTGACCTGCACCACGCAGGTCACGCTCTCGTCGACGACGTACGCCGGGTCCGCGACGGGGAAGTCATGGTGGACCACCGAGTCGGCGTGGCCCAGCCGGTGCCACAGCTCCTCCGCGATGTGCGGGGCCAGCGGCGCGACCAGCAGCACCAGCCGCTCGGCCACCGAGCGCTCCAGCGGCCGGCCGGCCTTGGTCAGGGCGTTGTTCAGCTCGGTGATCTTCGCGATCGCCGTGTTGAACCGCAGCCCGGCCAGGTCGGCGCCCGCCCCGTCGATCGCCTTGTGCAGCACGCGCAGCGTGTCCTCGGCCGGCTCGGCGTCGACGACGGTCACCGCGCCCGAGTCCTCGTCCACGATGTTGCGCCACAGGCGCTGCAGCAGCCGGTACTGGCCGACGACGGCGCGCGTGTCCCACGGGCGCGAGACGTCCAGCGGGCCCATCGCCATCTCGTACAGGCGCAGCGTGTCCGCGCCGTACTCCTCGCAGATCTCGTCCGGGGTGACCGCGTTCTTCAGGGACTTGCCCATCTTGCCCAGCTCGCGCTTGACCGGCTCGCCCTCGAAGAAGAACTTGCCGTCGCGCTCCTCGACCTCCGTCGCGGAGACCGGGAAGCCGCGCGCGTCACGGTAGACGTACGCCTGGATCATGCCCTGGTTGTACAGCTTGTGGAACGGCTCGACCGAGGACACGTGGCCCAGGTCGAACAGCACCTTCGACCAGAAGCGCGCGTACAGCAGGTGCAGCACCGCGTGCTCGGCGCCGCCCACGTACAGGTCGACGCCGCCGTGCGGCTGGCCCTCGCGCGGACCCATCCAGTACTGCTCGACGGTCGGGTCGACCAGCTCCTCGGAGTTGTTCGGGTCCAGGTAGCGCAGCTCGTACCAGCAGGAACCGGCCCAGTTCGGCATGGTGTTGGTCTCGCGGCGGTAGCGCCGCACGCCGTCGCCCCGGCCCAGGTCCAGCTCGACGTCGACCCAGTCCGCCTTGCGCGACAGCGGGGTCTCCGGCTTGCTGGTGGCGTCGTCCGCCTCGAAGGTGCGCGGGGAGTAGTCCTCGACCTCGGGCAGTTCCAGCGGCAGCATCGACTCGGGCAGCGCGTGTGCGACGCCGTCCTCGTCGTAGACGATCGGGAAGGGCTCGCCCCAGTAGCGCTGGCGGCTGAACAGCCAGTCGCGCAGCCGGAAGTTGATCGTGCCCTCGCCGATGCCGCGCTCGGTCAGCCAGTCGGTGATCTTCGCCTTGGCGTCGACGACGCCCAGGCCGTCCAGGGACAGGCCCTCGCCGGTCGAGTTCACCAGGGCGGCGTCGTAGGAGGCGAACGCGTCGTCCCACTCCGCCGGGTCCGTGCCACGGCCGTCGGAGGGCTGCACCACGCAGCGCATCGGCAGCTCGAAGGCGCGCGCGAAGGCGAAGTCACGGGTGTCGTGCGCCGGGACGGCCATGATCGCGCCGGTGCCGTAGCCCATCAGGACGTAGTCGGCGATGAAGACGGGGACCTGCTCGCCGCTGACCGGGTTGACCGCGTACGCACCGGTGAAAACGCCGGTCTTCACCTTGGCGTCGGCCTGACGCTCGACGTCCGACTTGGAGGCGGCCTGCTTGCGGTAGGCGGCGACGGCGTCGGCCGGAGTGGCGTGCCCGCCGGTCCAGACGTCGTGCGTGCCCTCGGGCCAGGCGGCCGGGGTGATCTTCTCGACCAGCTCGTGCTCGGGCGCCAGGACCATGTACGTGGCGCCGAACAGGGTGTCGGGGCGGGTGGTGAAGACGGTGATCGCGTCGTCGCCGACGGCGAAGTCGACCCGCGCGCCCTCGCTGCGCCCGATCCAGTTGCGCTGCTGCAGCTTGATGGCCTCGGGCCAGTCCAGCGCGTCCAGGTCGTCCAGCAGGCGGTCCGCGTAGGCGGTGATCCGCATGTTCCACTGGCTCAGCCGGGCCTTGAAGACGGGGAAGTTGCCGCGCTCCGAGCGGCCGTCGGCGGTGACCTCCTCGTTGGCCAGCACGGTGCCCAGGCCCGGGCACCAGTTCACGGGCGCGTCCGAGGCGTACGCCAGCCGGTACTCGTTCAGTACGTCGGCGCGCTCGCCGGCGGTCAGCGCGGCCCAGGAGCGGCCTCCCGGGACCTCACGGGAGCCGTCCTCGAAGGCGGCGATCAGCTCGGCGACCGGGCGGGCCTTGTTCGCCTCGGTGTCGTACCAGGAGTTGTAGATCTGCAGGAAGATCCACTGGGTCCACTTGTAGTAGTCCGGGTCGATCGTCGCGAAGGACCGGCGCTTGTCGTGCCCCAGGCCCAGGCGGCGCAGCTGGACCTTCATGTTCTCGATGTTCGCCTCGGTGGACACGCGCGGGTGCGTGCCGGTCTGCACGGCGTACTGCTCGGCCGGCAGGCCGAAGGCGTCGAAGCCCAGGGTGTGCAGGACGTTGTGGCCGGTCATCCGCTGGTAGCGGGCGAAGACGTCGGTCGCGATGTACCCCAGCGGGTGGCCGACGTGCAGGCCCGCGCCGGAGGGGTACGGGAACATGTCCATGATGAACTTCTTGGGGCGCGCGACCACGGCCGCGTCCCCGGCCAGGTCACCCGTCGGGTTGGGGGCCTCGTAGGTCCCCTCCGCGTCCCATACGTCCTGCCAGCGTGCCTCGATGTCGGCGGCCATGGCAGCCGTGTAGCGGTGCGTCTCGACCGCCTCGGGGGCCGTGGTGTTCGTCTCGCTCATGATTCCTGAAGCTCCATCGATCGTCTCTGCCGTCTCTGCCTGACCAAACGAAAAAACCCCTCGCACAGGAGGGGGCGCCGCGCCGGTGCCGACCGTCTCGCGGTCGGCGCTGATCAGCGCGGCTCGGTAAGCAGGAGGCGTACGGCACGCATGGCGCCAGGGTACCGCAGGGGCCCCGACGCCCGCTCGGCCGTACCGCGGCGCGGACACGACGGGGAGCGGCGCGGACGCGGCGAAGGGCGGCGCGGGCACAACGAAGAGCGGGCCACCCGATCCGGGTGGCCCGCTCTTCTTCACTGTGGAGCTATGGAGAATTGAACTCCAGACCTCCTGCATGCCATGCAGGCGCTCTACCAACTGAGCTATAGCCCCTTGCGTACTGCCCGCCGCCTCGGTGTTCCTCGCGGTTTCCCTTGGCGACGTCCCAAACATTACACGGTGATGGCCCTGGTCCAAAAATCGGTTTCCACCAGGCTTCGGAGCCGTCCGGTCCGGCCGGCCGGGGCCGGGTCCGGGGCACCTTCCGGGGCCGTGTTCCGGGGACCGCGATCGGGGCCCCGGGTCACGCCCTGGCGAACTGGTAGAACCGCTTGAGCGTGCAGTGCTCGTCGAGCAGTCGGCCGTAGATCGGCTCCCCCTCGAGTTCCCGGTACGTCTCGATCGGGTCGCCTTTTATGATCAGCGCCCGCGCGCATTCCTCGCACCAGTACTGGTAGTCGGGATTGACCGGGTCCATGTCCCGCACGATCGGCGTGCCGTTGTTGCACCAGTCGCACCGGCGCCGGTGTGCACCCATCCGTCAGCGACTCCCTCCCGCCAGGGGCCGCCATCTCCCCTCCGGCCGTCCGATTCTGTCATGCCGGTGACGGGCGGGGCAGCCTGGACAAAAGCAAGGATCCCGCCCCCTGTTGGGGACGGGATCCTGATTGTGGAGCTATGGAGAATTGAACTCCAGACCTCCTGCATGCCATGCAGGCGCTCTACCAACTGAGCTATAGCCCCGCTCTCCGCCGCGCTCCCCCCGTCTCCGGTGTTCTGCGCTGCGAACAAGAAGAACTCTAGCCTGCGACCCGCCGGAAAGTGAAATCCGGGCCGGAGGGCCGTCGGGACGTCGTCAGACGTCGTCGCCGAGCACCGGTTCCGGCAGCGTGCCGGCGTTGTGCTCCAGCAGCCGCCAGCCCCGCGCGCCCTCACCGAGCACGGACCAGCAGCAGTTGGAGAGCCCGCCGAGGCCCTCCCAGTAGTGCGACTCCAGGCCGAGCAGCCGGCCGATGGTGGTGCGGATGGTTCCGCCGTGGCTGACCACGACCAGCGTGCCGCCCTCGGAGAGCCGGTCCACGTGCCCGAGCACCACGGGAGCCGAACGGTCGGCGACCTCGGTCTCCAGCTCGCCACCGCCCCGTCGGACGGGCTCGCCGCGCTTCCACGCCGCGTACTGCTCGCCGTACTTCCCGAGGATCTCCTCGTGGGTCAGGCCCTGCCATTCGCCCGCGTACGTCTCGCGCAGCGCTTCGTCGTGCTCGACGGACAGGCCCGTGACCGCGGCCAGCTCGGCGGCGGTCGCGGCGGCCCGCTTGAGGTCGGAGGCGACGATGGCCTCCGGCTTCAGCGAGGCGAGCAGCCGGGCGGCGCGGCGCGCCTGCGCCACCCCCGCCTCGGTCAGCTCGATGTCCGTGGAGCCCTGGAAGCGGCGCTCCAGGTTCCAGGCGGTCTGGCCGTGACGCCACAGGACGATCTTGCGGCCGGCGCTCTTCTCGCTGCCGCCGCCGTCACTGCCGGTGCTGGTGGTGGTGCTGGTGCTGCTGCTGCTGCTGGCGCCCGCGCCAGTGTCGATCGCGCTCAGAACAGATCACCGTCCAGTTCGTCGTCGCCCTGCTCGGCACGGAGGGCGGCGTGCTCCTCGGCCTTGCCCTTGGTGAGCTTGGCGTCCTCGGGCAGGTCGATCTCGGGGCAGTCCTTCCACAGGCGCTCCAGCGCGTAGAAGACGCGCTCCTCGCTGTGCTGCACGTGGACGACGATGTCGATGTAGTCGAGCAGGATCCAGCGGGCGTCGCGGTCGCCCTCGCGGCGCACCGGCTTGGCGCCCAGCTCCTTCTGGAGCTTCTCCTCGATCTCGTCGACGATCGACTTGACCTGGCGGTCGTTGGGCGCCGAAGCGAGGAGGAAGGCGTCGGTGATCGACAGCACATCGCTGACGTCGTACGCGATGATGTCGTGCGCGAGCCGGTCGGCCGCGGCCTGGGCGGCGGCGGTGATGAGCTCGATGGAGCGGTCCGTGGCGGTCACTGGCCATGCTTTCGGGTCGGCGGGCAGATCCTTACAAGGGTCTCATGTACCGCCGACACCGCCCGCGCCAAAGCCGTGGCGCGGGCGGAAATGCTGGTCAGAGGGGGTGTCCCCGAGGTGATCGAGGACGCTCAGGGCGCCTTGTAGTCCTTGCCCAGGGTGACGACGACGTCCGCGTTCACCGCGTTCTCGGCCTTCTTGACCACCGTTTCCGGCAGTCCCAGCGTCTTGGCCACGTCGACCGCCTTGGCCCGCTGCGCGTCGTCCTGGTAGGTGATCTGCGAGGTGCTCTGGGTCGCCGCGGCCTTCCCGCCGTCCACGAAGCCGTAGCCGCCGTTGAGCAGCGCCGCCTTGGCCGCGAGCTGCGTCTTCTCGGTGCCGGTGGCGTCCCGCAGGCCCACCCGCAGGGCCGCGCCGGGCTTCGGGGCCGTCAGGGTGCCGCCGAGGACCTCCTTGATGACCTTCTTGTTGGCGTCCTCGGTCAGGGCCCCGTCGGCCTTCACCGGGAGCACGTCGGTGCGGTAGTCGCCGACCTTGGCGTGCTCGGCGAGCTTGGCCAGCGAGCTGCCGAGGGCCTTCTCGTTCAGCGAGGGGTCCAGGATCTGGGCGAGCGTCTCCACCGTGACCGTGGCCGCCGCGGGGTCGCCGGGCATCTTGCGCAGCACGCCGTAGAGGACCTTGCCGAAGCGCTCCAGCTGCTTGGCCTCCGGTTCGCCCTGCGCCTGGTAGGTGGCGTAGGCGACGGCCATGGGGCCGCTCAGGCTCTGCTTCTGGCCCTGGGCGACGGCGGGGGTCTTGGCCTTGTCGTCGGCGGGGACGGCGACGTCCGTGTCCACCTCGATGCCGCTGACCAGCTCGACGAGTCGTTCCAGGAAGGGGGTGTCGAGGCGCCAGGTGCCGCCGATGCGGGTGCCGAGCATGGTGTCGAGGGCCTCGCGGGTACCGCCGAGACCGTCCTCCTCCACGGACTTGGACAGGGCCGTGGAGGTGCCGTCCTCCTTGGGCACGGTGAGGGTGTTGGGGAGCAGGACGGTGGCGCCCTGTTTGGTGGTGACGTTGTCGACGAGCAGGGCCGTGGAGGTGCCGCCCCGCTTGGTGTTGTGCAGGTGGACGACGATCATGTCGCGCTTCTGCGGCCCGGTGGCGGCGCCGGCGGCGCCCTTCGCCTTCTGCGGCCCGTCGAGGAAGGGCAGCTTGTCCGCGTACCAGAGGTAGCCGAGGCCGCCGACGACGAACAGGGCGAGTACGACGATCAGCGCGACCACCCGGTTCTTGCCCCGGCGGCGGGCCTCCTCGCGGCGCTCGGTCCGGCTCTCGGTGAACTTGAGCCAGTCGATGACGTCCTCGGACTCCTCGTCCGGCTGGTCGATGAAGGCGAACTGCGCCGTGTGGTAGCCGTCGGCCTCGGCCTCGGCCCGCCGCGGCTCGGGTACCTGCGCGGACGCGGGCGCGGCCGCCGGCTCGGGGGCCTGCGGCTGCTCCGGGGAGCCCTGCTGCGGGATCCACTGCTGGGTCTGCTGCGCCTGCTGCTGCGCCTGGGGCTGCTGTTGCTGCTGGTAGTAGTACTGCTGTTGTTGCTGTTGCTGTTGTTGCTGTTGCTGCTGGTCGTAGCCCTGGTAGTCGTACTGCTGGACCGGCTGCTGGTACTGCTGCTGGTCGTACGCGGGCTGCTGAGCGGGCACCGGGCCGTACACCGGCTGCCCGTACGCGTCATAGCCGAGGAGTTGCTGCTCCTGGGCGGCGTACGGGTCGTACGGCTCCTGTCGGTCGTTCACCGCGGGGCCCCTCTCTGCGGAAGCGGAAGCTCAGGCTCCCCGGTACAGCTCACGCTTGTCGATATAGCGCACGACACCGTCCGGCACCAAGTACCAGACGGGATCGCCCTGGACCACCCTCGCACGGCAGTCCGTGGACGAGATGGCCAGCGCGGGGACCTCGACCAGCGAGACCCCGCCCTTGGGCAGGCCGTCGTCGGTGAGCACGTGCCCCGGACGGGTCACGCCGATGAAGTGGGCGAGGGCGAACAGCTCCTCGGCGTCGCGCCAGGTCAGGATCTGCGCGAGGGCGTCGGCGCCCGTGATGAAGAACAGGTCCGCGTCGTCGTTGCGCGCGCGCAGGTCCCGCAGGGTGTCGATGGTGTAGGTCGGGCCGCCGCGGTCGATGTCGATGCGGCTCACCGAGAACTGCGGGTTCGACGCCGTGGCGATGACCGTCATCAGATAACGGTCCTCGGCCGCCGAGACCGCCCCGTGCGACTTCTGCCACGGTTCACCCGTCGGTACGAAGATCACCTCGTCGAGGTGGAAAAGGGCGGCCACCTCACTGGCGGCCACCAGGTGTCCGTGGTGGATCGGGTCGAATGTCCCGCCCATCACCCCGAGCCGGCGCTTGACCGGGCCGGTAGGCATTTCCTGCTCTCCCATGAGCGCAGAGCCTACTGGCCCGGTGCCGCGACCATGACCCGCATTCGAGCACCTGAGCGACGGGCCCGCGCGGGACCCCGCGTCCCGCGTTCCGGCCTAGCGGTCGCGGTTCAGGCGGGTGGTCACCCAGAGCATGAGCAGCAGCAGGACGAAGGCGCCGCCGCCGGTCAGGTAGGGGTTGAGGCTTTCGTGGTTGCCCGCGTGCTCACCGGCGCCCTCGGAGGCGAGGAGGACCAGGTCGTGGGCGGTGGACTGGAGGCTCATCAGGCTGGTTACCTATCGAGTCGGGGAGCGGGCGGAGACTTCCCTCACATCGTATGCGGGGGCCCGGGGCACGCTCACGCCGACTCAGGCGTTGAGAGGATGGACGCACGGTGCGGCAGGTGGATCGAGGGGGAGCGCGATGACGGACGGCACGACATTCGAGAAGGCACCGGCCCGGGACCGCAGGAGGTTCCCCGGCATCTCGTCACGGACGTACGAGCACCCGGCGGACCGCTCGGCCCTCGTGGCCCTGCGCAAGCTGAGCGGCTTCGACACCGTCTTCAAGGCCCTCAGCGGGCTGCTTCCGGAGCGGAGCCTGCGGCTGCTGTTCCTGTCCGACTCGGTGCGGGTGGGCGAGACCCAGTTCCCGCACCTGCACGCGATGTTGCTGGACGCCTGTTACGTCCTGGACCTGGAGAAGGTCCCGCAGATGTACGTCCAGCAGGACCCGAAGCCCAATGCCATGTGCATCGGGCTGGACGAGCCGATCATCGTCGTCACCACGGCCCTGGTGGAGCTGCTGGACGAGGAGGAGATGCGGGCGGTCGTGGGCCACGAGGTGGGCCACGCGCTGTCGGGGCACTCCGTCTACCGCACGATCCTGCTGTTCCTGACGAACCTGGCGCTGAAGGTCGCGTGGATCCCGCTGGGCAATGTCGCGATCATGGCGATCGTCACGGCGCTGCGGGAGTGGTTCCGCAAGTCCGAGCTGTCGGCGGACCGGGCCGGCCTGCTGGTCGGACAGGACGTCCAGGCCTCGATGCGTGGTCTCATGAAGATCGCGGGCGGCAACCACCTGCACGAGATGAACGTGGACGCCTTCCTCGCCCAGGCCGAGGAGTACGACGCCGGCGGCGACCTGCGCGACTCGGTCCTGAAGATCCTCAACGTGCTGCCGCGGACGCACCCCTTCACCACCGTGCGGGCCGCGGAGCTGAAGAAGTGGGCCGAGAGCCGCGACTTCCAGCGGATCATGGCCGGTCACTACCCGCGCCGCGAGGAGGACAAGGACACCTCGGTGACCGACTCCTTCCGCCAGTCCGCCGCGCACTACGCCGACGCGGTGCGCACCAGCAAGGACCCGCTGATGAAGCTCGTCGGCGACATCGCGGGCGGCGCGGGCGACCTCGGCGGCAAGCTGCGCGACAAGTTCACCGGCAGCCCGACCCCGAGCACTCCGGGCTCTTCGGGCTCTTCGGGCCCTTCGGACGAGCCGACCGCCGACGGCAAGGGCGGCGCTACGGAAGCGGGCTGACCGGCGCCACGGGGTCGACCGTGGCGGGCTCCGGCGCGGGTCCCGGGTCGGCCGGGGCCGGCGCGGGGGCGTCCGTCGGCGGCGGGGCCAGCACCCCGCACAGGCCGGAGGTCCGGCGCGGGCGGCCACTGGCGTAGGGGTCGGTCGCGGCCGGGCCCACCGTGGTCGCGGCCGCGCCGGCGAGCAGCGGCCGGAAGCCCGTGGCCGGGTCGGCCGCGCAGTCCTGCGGCCCGGCGCTCACGTAGGCCGACAGCAGCTCCACCCGGTGGGCCACCAGGTCCTCGCGGTCGAAGCGCATGCGCAGCTCGCGCCGGACGGTGAAGAGCGAGGCGTTGTCGAGCCCGGGTCCGGCGACGGCCCCGCGGACGGTGTAGACGAAGGTGTGGTCGGAGGTGACCTCCAGGACGTCCGGAGCGACCTCCTCGAAGCCCAGCGTGCCGCTCACGCGCACCCGGGAGTCGGCCAGTACGGCGGTGCCCGCGTCGAAGCGGACGAGCCAGCCGGTGGCCGCGTGCTGCCCGTCCCCGGTGGGGTTGGTCATGCTGCGGTCGAACTGGGCCAGCAGGTCCGGGTCCAACAACACCCGTACCGGCCGGGAGGCGGTGCCGCCGAGCACGTCGGGGTCGAGCGAGGACTGGACGAGGTAGTCCTTGGCGGTGGCCACCGCGGTCAGCACCTGGGCCTCGCTGAAGTGCTGGGTGCGGCGCACCGCGGGCAGGGTGATGCCGGCCGCTCCCACCCGGTATTCGGCGGCCGGGCTCTTGGCGTACAGGTCGGCCGGCTTGCCGCCGGGCACGGTGGTGGTGGGGGCCAGCGGGACGACCGTGGCGGTGAGCGGCTGGGCGCGTCCCGGGGGCGGGGGCACGTAGGGGTTGCTCAGGCCCAGGTAGACGGCGACGCCGAAGGCCATGGCGATCAGCAGCACCAGCAGCAGCCCCTGGCGGGCGGCGCGGCCCGGGGCACCGTTGACCGGCCGGGGCGCGCCGGAGGACCACATGGAGCGGCTGCGCACGGCCCTGGCGTGCTCGCCCATGCGCTCTTCCGCGGAGAACTCCTGGAGCCGGGCAGCCCGGACGAAGTCCTCGTCGAACACCACCGACCGGTACTCGTCCGGCCGGAATTCGTCCTCGCCCCCGCCGATGCCGTCGGGGGTGCCGTCGGGTGGATCTCCTGGCACGGCCATTGCTTCTCCCCGCTGTCCCCGCTTCAGAGAAGCCCCCTACCCGGAAGCGCGCCGGATTCCGGACGCGCGAGAGAGGGGTCGTACCTTCAGGGTTGGCGAACGACGGGGTGCGTAAACTCGCCGGACCCGGTGACTTCCGCCAATGGGGTGCTGGCGGGCGCCGGAGCGGGGCGCGGGGCCGGGTCGGGGTCGCTCGCCGCGCCGCGGTAGACGGCGCTGAAGGCGAGCGTGACCATGCCGACGCCCATCACGACGGCGAGCACCCAGGCGACGGGCCGCAGCCACCGGGAGCGGCCGCGGTAGGGGCGCAGGGAGCCTCCGTAGGCTCCGTACGGGCCGTAGCCGTATCCGTAGCCGTACTCGCGCCCGGAGTCGTCGAGGCCGTAGCCGTCGGGTCCGTAGCCGTACGGATGGCCCTCGTGGCCCTCGAAGGAGTCGTCGTCGGTGGCCCAGCCGCCCGCGACGGCGGCGGCGCGGGCCTCCGCGTCGGCGCGGGCGTGGTCGGCCGCCCGTTGGCGCTCCAGGGCGCTCGGTTCATGGATCTCGGCGTTCCGGACGAAGTCCTCGTCGAACACCACGGAGGCGAAGTCGTACTCCGCGCCTCCGCGGTCGTCGTCGGGCTCCCCGTCGTCCGGGAACGGTTTGCCCCCCACGTCGTCCGGCACATCGCCAGCCTAGACCTGGGGGGCGGCTTTGGGCAGGGCATCTACCGAATTCCGGCCACGCGGGGTACGGGGGTCGACTACCGTACGTGACCGTCGCCGGTGACGATGTACTTGGTCGACGTCAGCTCCGGGAGCCCCATCGGGCCCCGGGCGTGCAGCTTCTGGGTGGAGATGCCGATCTCCGCGCCGAAGCCGAACTGACCACCGTCGGTGAACCTGGTGGAGGCGTTCACGGCGACCGTGGTCGAGTCGACCAGCTGGGTGAAACGGCGTGCGGCGGCCTGCGAGGTGGTGACGATGGCCTCGGTGTGACCGGAGGTCCAGCGCCGGATGTGGGCGACGGCGTCGTCCAGGGAGTCCACGACGCCGGCGGCGATGTCGTAGGACAGGTACTCGGCGGCCCAGTCCTCGTCGGTGGCGGCCAGCGCGGTCACCTTGGACTCCTCGGCGTACGAGAGCACCTCGGCGTCGCCGTGCACGGTCACCCCGGCGTCCGCGAGGGCGTCCAGCGCCAGCGGGAGGAAGGCGTGGGCGATGTCGCGGTGGACCAGCAGGGTCTCGGCGGAGTTGCAGACGGAGGGCCGCTGCGCCTTGGAGTTGACGAGGATGTTCACCGCCATGGCCAGGTCGGCCTGTGCGTCGACGTAGACGTGGCAGTTGCCGGTGCCGGTCTCGATGACGGGGACGATGGACTCCTCGACGACCGTCTTGATCAGGGAGGCGCCGCCGCGCGGGATGAGGACGTCGACGAGGCCGCGGGCGCGCATCAGCTCGCGGACGGAGTCGCGGCTCTCGCCGGGCACCAGCTGGACCGCGTCCGCGGGCAGCCCCGCGCTCTCGACCGCGTCCCGGAGGATGCCGACGAGGGCGGTGTTGGAGGCGTAGGCGGAGGAGCTGCCGCGCAGGAGCACCGCGTTGCCGGACTTCAGGCAGAGGGCGGCGGCGTCGACGGTGACGTTGGGGCGGGCCTCGTAGATGATGCCGACGACGCCGAGCGGGACGCGGACCTGGCGCAGGTCGATGCCGTTGGGGAGGGTCGAGCCGCGGACGACCTCGCCGACCGGGTCGGGCAGTGCCGCGACGTCCCGGACGTCGGCGGCGATGGCGTGGATCCGCTCCGCCGTGAGGGTGAGGCGGTCGATGACGGTCTCGCTGGTGCCGGCGGCGGTGGCCTTCGCGGTGTCGACGGCGTTGGCCTCGATGATCTCGGCCGTACGGGCCTCCAGCGCGTCCGCGATCGCCAGCAGCGCGGTGTCCTTGGCGGACCGCGGGAGGGGGGCGAGGGTGGCGGCGGCCGTCTTCGCGCGGGTGGCTGTGGCCGTGACGGATTCGGCCGCGGTGGGGCGGGGGGCGTCGTTCTGCGAGGTCATGCGTGCAGGGTAGTACCCGGGGGGTGGCCGTCGGCCGGAGTTCCACCCCGCGAGACGGTGGCTCCGCGGGGGCCGTTCCCCTCCCCGAAACCGGGCTCCGCCCGGACCCGCGCCTCAAACGCCGGCGAGGCTGAATCCACCCAGCCCGGCCGTCGACCCGCCACATCCAGCCTGCCCGGCCCTTGAGGACCCGCCCGAGGCACCACCCAGCCCGCCCGGCCCTTGAGGACCCGCCGGAGGCCACATCCAGCCCGCCCGGCGATTGAGGGCCCGCCGGAGGCGACCCCAGCCCGCCCGGCGATTGAGGACCCGCCGGAGGCCACATCCAGCCCGCCCGGCACTTGAGGGCCCGCCGGAGGCCAGATCCAGCCCGCCCGGCGATTGAGGGCCCGCCGGAGGCGACCCCAGCCCGCCCGGCGGTTGAGGGCACGGGCGGAACGGTTAGTACGGGTGGACGCCTACCGGGTGGGCCGGTGGGGGGCCGTAGCCTTCGGCTACGCGTTGGTGGTAGGTCGCGCGGTCGATGACCTCCAGGCCGACGATCTCCCAGGCGGGGAGCCTCGCGGAGGAGCGGTGCTCGCCCCACAGCCGTAGGGCGACGGCGGCCGCGTCGTGCAGGTCGCGGGCCTCCTCCCAGTACCGGATCTCCGCGTGGTCGTCGGCGTACCGGCTGGTCAGCAGGAAGGGGTGGTCATGGGCCAGCTGTTCCAGCCCGCGCCGGACCTCGGACAGCGGGACCGGCTTGCCGGAGACGCTGAGGGTGATGTGCCACAGCCGGGAGTCGTCCTCGTCACCGCGATCGGAACCCGCTCCGTCGCAGTCTCCCGAGCCGACGCTGGTCAGCGCTCGTCTCACCAGCCGCCTCCTGTCTGCGCGCTCCTCGTGTCCGCCCCTCACAGTTGACCAGTCCCCGACCGACCGCGCGGCGGTTTTGCCCAACATCGGCCCTGCGGGCTCAGTCCTGGAGGAGTACCAGGTCGTCCCTGTGTACGACCTCGCGCTCGTACTCCGGGCCCAGCTCGCGCGCCAGTTCCTTCGTGGAGCGGCCCAGCAGCAGCGGGAGTTCCTTCGCGTCGAAGTTCACCAGCCCGCGGGCGAAGGCGCGCCCCCGCGCGTCCCGCAGCTCGACCGGGTCCCCCGCGATGAAGTCGCCGCCGACCGACGCGATGCCCGCGGGCAGCAGGGAGCTGCCGCGTTCGGTCACGGCGCGGACCGCTCCGTCGTCCAGGAGCAGGTGGCCCTGCGGGGCGGAGGCGTGCTGGAGCCACAGGAGCCGGCCGGTGGAGCGGCGGCCCGTGGCGTGGAAGTGGGTGCCGGTCGCGCCGCCCGCGAGGGCGTCGGCGGCCTGGCTGGCGGAGGTCAGGACCACCGGGATGCCGGCGGCGGCGGCGATCCGCGCGGCCTCGACCTTGGTGACCATGCCGCCCGTGCCCACGCCCGCCTTGCCCGCGCTGCCGATGGTGACGTGGGCGATGTCCTCGGCGCCGCGCACCTGGTCGATGCGGGTGGTGCCGGGGCGGGCCGGGTCGCCGTCGTAGAGCCCGTCGACGTCGGAGAGGAGGATCAGGAGGTCGGCGCGGACCAGGTGCGCGACGAGGGCGGCCAGCCGGTCGTTGTCGCCGAAGCGGATCTCGTCGGTGGCGACGGTGTCGTTCTCGTTGACGACGGGCAGGGCGCCCATCGCGAGCAGCTGGTCCAGGGTGCGGTAGGCGTTGCGGTAGTGCGCGCGGCGGCTGGTGTCGTCGGTGGTCAGCAGCACCTGGCCGACGCGCACGCCGTAGCGCGCGAAGGAGGCGGTGTAGCGGGCGACGAGCAGGCCCTGGCCGACGCTGGCGGCGGCCTGCTGGCGGGCCAGGTCCTTGGGGCGGCGGCGCAGTCCGAGCGGGGAGAGGCCGGCGGCGATGGCGCCGCTGGAGACCAGGACGATCTCCTTCTCGCCGCCGCTGCGGGCCTTGGCCAGTACGTCGACCAGGGCGTCCACCCGGTCGGCGTCCAGCCCGCCCGCCGCGGTGGTGAGCGAGGAGGAGCCGACCTTGACGACGATCCTGCGGGCGTCGGCCACGCCCTGCCTTGCCGATGACACGCTTGTCCCCTTGACCCTCGCCCGATGTACGGGCCTCAATCTACGGGGTGGCCTCCCGCCCGTGCCCGCCGGTTTCAGACCGTGGACGCGGAGGAGGTCGAGGACCGCTGCGGCTCGGACCCGGCGGGGTCGGCGGCCGATGCGGTGTCCGTTCCGGGGATCAGGATGCGCCGCGAGATCACGTAGGTGAAGGGGATGGCGATGACGGCGGCGACCAGCGGCGCGATCTTCTCGTTCATGCCCGCCCAGTCCACCAGGAGGAGCAGGCCGACCGACTGGATCACGTAGTTGGTGATGTTCGTCAGCGGGAAGAGCAGGAACTTCTTCCAGGTGGGCTTGGTCCGGTAGGTGAAGTAGGTGTTCATGAAGAACGAGCCGACCATCGCCAGCACGAAGGCCAGCGTGTAGGCGGCGAAGTACGGCATGTACGGGTGCAGCAGCAGGTACAGCACGAAGAAGGTGCCGGTGTTCACCCCGCCGACGAGGCCGAAGCGGAGTATCTGGCCGAGCTGGCTCTTCATCGGGCGTCCTGCTCCGTGGCGGTCGCGGCCCGGGTCGTGGCGGCGGTGGCCGTAGCGGTGGGGCCCGCCGCCTGCGGCGCGGGCGTGGGCGTGGGCGTGGGCGTGAGGGACGAGCGGGGCGGTTCGACGGTGACCCCGTGCGATTCCTTGACCAGGAAGTGCGGGCGGCGCTTGGTCTCGTAGTAGATGCGCCCGATGTACTCGCCGATCAGGCCCAGCATGATCATCTGGACGCCGCCGATGCCGACGATGAGGGCGACGATCGTGACGTAACCGGGCGAATCGATACCGTCCGTCAACGCCATGGCGATGATCCACAGGGCGTACACGACGGTGAGCGCGACAAGCGACACGCCCGCCCAGATGCCGATCCGCAGCGGCCGGTTGTTGAAGGAGATCAGGCCGTCCATGCCGTAGTTCAGCAGGGACCCGAGCTTCCACTTCGTCTCCCCCGCCTCGCGCTGCGCGTTGCGGTAGTCGAAGTGGACGGTGTCGAAGCCGATCCAGGAGAAGAGGCCCTTGGAGAAGCGGTTGTACTCGGGCAGCGAGAGCAGCGCGTCCACGGCCGGGCGGGACAGCAGGCGGAAGTCGCCCACCCCGTCGGCCAGCTCCACGTCGACCCAGCGGTTGATCCCGCGGTAGTAGAGCCGGCTCAGGGCGCTGCGCAGCTTCTTGTCGCCCTCGCGGGTGCGCCGGGCGATGATCTGGTCGTGGCCCTGCCGGTAGTAGTCGAGCATGGTCGCGATCAGGTCCGGCGGGTGCTGGAGGTCCGCGTCCATGATCACGACGGCGTCGCCGGTGGTCTCGCGCAGGCCGGCGAGCATGCCGGCCTCCTTGCCGAAGTTGCGGCTGAAGGAGACGTACCGGGTCTGGTCGCCGTACTCGGCGGCGATCTTGCGGAGCTTCTCCAGCGTGCCGTCGCGGCTGCCGTCGTCGACGTAGCAGACCTCGTAGTCGACGGGGAGCGCGTCGAGGACCCTGCGGATCTCGGTGTCGAAGCTGTCGATGACCGCTTCTTCGTTGTAGCAGGGGACTACTACGGACAGCTTCGTCATGAACACTTCCTGCTGGGTCCGAACGGGTGATTGTCAGCGGCCGGACCCGACGCTCACCTCTTCCTTAGAAGTATGCACGCCGTCGGGCGGCCTGCCTGAGGTGAGTGCGGTACACGGTAGCTTTGAACTGGTGGGGGTCCCTCCGGACGGAGTCCGGGGGCGGAAGGAACAACAAGATCGAGGTGCACGTGCCTGACGTCTCCGTGGTCGTCATCGTCTACAACGACGCAGAGCGTCTGCCGACAGCGGTGCGGTCGGTTCTGGACCAGACTCTGGCCGGAGTCGAAGTCGTGATCGTCGACGACTGCAGCAAGGACCGGTCCTTCGCGATCGCCCAGGAGCTGGAAGCGGCCCATCCGGGCCGGGTCCGCGCCTTCCGGCTGCCCGAGAACAGCGGCGGCTGCGGCGCACCGCGCAATCACGGCATCCAGCAGGCCACCGGCACCTACGTCATGTTCCTGGACAGCGACGACGTGCTGGAGCGCAATGCCTGCCGCAACATGCTCGACGCCGCCGAGCGGACCGGTTCCGACCTGGTCGCCGGCATGTGCGTCCGGGTCCACCTGGACAACCGGTTCGGCAAGACGACCGAGTGGTACCCCTGGATCTACTCCCGCACGCGGACGCTGGAGTCGATCACCGAGTACCCGGACCTGCTGGTCTACGACACCCTCTCGACGAACAAGTGCTACCGCCGCGCGTTCCTGCTGGAACAGGGGCTGGAGTTCCCGGTCGGGATCCACTACGAGGACCTGCTCTTCTCGGCCCAGGCCTACGTCGCGGCCAGCCGGATCACGCTGATCCCCAACCAGGTCTACTTCTGGAACGTGGTCGAGAAGGCCGCCGACAAGTCGATCAGCAACCGGCGCCACGAGATCGCGAACTTCGTCCACCGGATGGAGATCCACCGCCGCGTCGACGAGCTGCTCGCCAGCAAGGGCCACGACCAGATCAAGTCCGCCAAGGACGCCAAGTTCCTCAAGCACGACCTCGTGCTGCACCTGCGTGACCTGCGGCTGCTGGACGACGACTACCGCCAGGAGTTCGCCCGCCTGGCCAACGGCTACCTGGCGGGCATCGACCCGGTCGCCTACGAGCACGTCACCGCGCTCCAGGCGATCTGCGCGTACCTGCTCGGCCAGGAGGACTGGGAGAACCTGCTCTCGGCCGCCGACTCCATGACCAACAAGGGGCGGCTGTCCTCCCCGCTCGCCGAGCGCGACGGGCGCGTCTACTGGTGCGCCGAGCACCTCGACGACGCCGAGGCCCGCCGGATACTGGACGTCACCGACCAGGGCTTCCACACCACCGCGCTGACCGCGCTGGCCCTGGGCAACCGGCTCACCTCCTACGAGGACGACGGCCGCGGCACGGTCACCATGTCGGGCGCCGTCGTGAACCCGCTCGGCCGGATCGGGCCCGACGCGGAGCTGAGCGCCGAGCTGGAGTTCCGCGCCCGGCGGCAGATCGGGGTGCGGTCCTTCCGCTTCCCGGTGGCAACCGTGCGCCACGCCGGTGACACGATCGAGTGGACCGCGACGGCCGACATCGGCTCGACCGTGCGCCCGCTCGGCATCATCGACGCCGTCTGGGACGTCCGGCTCAAGCTGAAGGCCGGCGGCGACCGCCTCTCCACCCGGGTCTCGGTCGGCGACGTCGACCTGGAATCGGCGACCAAGCTGCGCGTGCGCCCCCGGCTGACCCGACTGGTCTCCGACCGCTTCGAGCCGGAGATCACCAAGAAGGGCAACCTCTCCTACGTCCTGACCGCGGAGGGCGCCGCCGCCGTCCGCACCCAGAACCTGATCAACAACGCCATGCACGGCAAGGCGGCCGGAGTGGTCAAGCGCGGACTGCGCAAGGCCCTGCGGGCCCGCCGGAACATCGGTTCCGGCGAGCAGAAGGTGAAGCTCTACCACGAGGTCTTCTCGAAGCTGCCGATCAAGAAGGGCACGGTCGTCTTCGAGAGCCACATGGGCAAGCAGTACAGCGACAGCCCCAAGGCGATCTACGAGGAGATGGTCCGCCAGGGCGTCGCCTTCGACGCGGTGTGGTCCTACGCGGGCGCCCGCCCCACGGGCTTCCCCAAGGAGGCCACCCTGGTCAAGCGCTGGAGCTGGCCCTACCTGCGGGCGCTGGCCCAGGCCGAGTACTGGATCGACAACCAGGGCTTCCCGCTCGCGCTCGCCAAGCGCCCCGGGACGACGTACATCCAGACCTGGCACGGCTCCGCCCTCAAGCGCATGGGCTTCCACGAGCCGCGCACCAAGGCGCAGGGACGCGCGGGGCAGGCCAAGTTCCAGAAGGCCGTGGACCGTTTCGACCACTTCCTGATCCGCTCCGAGCACGACGCCCGCACCCTCGCCAAGGGCTTCCGGCTGCGCGACGAGGTGCTGCTGCGCACCGGCTACCCGCGCAACGACGCCCTGGTCACGGCGCACCGCGCCGAGGCGGACAGCGGGGAGCGGGTGCGCGGTCCGCTCGCCGCGGAGCTGGGCATCGACCCGGCGAAGAAGGTGCTGCTGTACGCGCCGACCTTCCGGGCGAACGCGGACGGCGCGGTGGAGGGCTTCGCCTTCCCCTTCGACGTCGAGGAGTTCGCGGAGCGGCTCGGTGACCGCTTCACGCTGCTGGTGCGCACGCACTACCTCAACAGCGTCTCCCTGCCGCCGTCGGTGGCGGGCCGGGTGATCGACGTGTCCCGCAGGCACGACATCACCCCGCTGCTGGAGCTCGCCGACGGGCTGATCACGGACTACTCGTCCGTGATGTTCGACTACGCCGTCCTCGACCGGCCGATGGTGTTCTTCGCCTACGACTACGAGAAGTACACGACGGACATCCGCGGCACGTACTTCGACCTGAAGGAGAAGGCCCCGGGCCCGGTCGTGGCCACGGCGGACGAACTCCTGCAGGCGCTGGGCGCCTTCGAGGAGGCGGACGCCAAGTACGCGGAGTCCCGCGCCCGTTTCCTCGCCGAGTTCGGCGAGTACGACCGCGGGGACGCGGCCCGCCAGATCGTCGAGAAGTTCTTCACCAGGGGTGGCAAGTGAGCGAGCAGAGCGTCGAGTCGCCGCCGACCGACGGACGGGACGTCTTCATCGTCTCCAACAGCGTGGACGAGCTGGGCGGGGTGACCACCTGGTCGCACCAGATGGCCCGGCTCCTCACCGACCGCGGCCACCGGGTGCACGTCATCGGCATCGCCCCCGTGGCCGAGGAGATCCGCCAGGAGTTCCCGGCGGACCTGCCGTACGCCACGACCACCCTGTACGACGCCCACCCGCCCGCGGCCCGTCGGCTGCACGGCATCAAGGGGCGCCTCAACGCCCCCGAGCGGCGCCGCCAGGCGGTCCGCCGGGCCGGGATGCGGGCCAAGGCCGAGCAGCTGAGCGCGCTGTTCCGGGCGGCCCGCCCGGGCGCGGTCGTGATCGTCACCCAGGTCTGGGCGATGGAGTGGGTGGGGCTCAGCGACACCAAGGGGCTCAGCCTCATCGGGATGAGCCACGAGTCCTACGAGGCCAGCCACAAGTCCACCCGCGCGGCCCGGGTCCGGCGCCACTACCGGGATGTGGACCGGCTGTTGGTGCTGACCCCCGAGGACGCCGACCTCTGGATCCGCTCCGGCATGCAGAACGTCTCCAGCATGCCGAACCCGCTGCCCTTCATGCCGGACTCCCCCGCTCCGCGCACCGAGAAGGTCGTCGCCTGCGTGGGTCGCCTCGCCGACGAGAAGGGCGTCGACCTGCTCCTCGACGCCTGGGCGGACGCCGTCCCGCAGCATCCCGACTGGACCCTGCGGATCTACGGCGCGGGCGTCGACGCGGACATGCTGCGCGAGCGCTGCACTTCGCTCGGCCTGGACGATTCGGTCGAGTGGATGGGCAGCACGAACGACGTGCTGGGCGCCCTGCGCGGGGCATCGGTGTTCGCCCAGGCCTCCCGGGCCGAGGGGTTCCCGATCACCCTGCTGGAGGCGATGGCGGCGGGCGTGCCCTGCGCGGCCTTCGACTGCGCGCCGGGCGTGCGGGCGATCGTCACCCACGGGGAGGACGGGCTGCTCGCGCGGCTCGGCAACACCATGGAACTGGCCGGCCACCTGCGGTCGTTGATGGCGGACAAGGAGCTGCGCGACCGGATGGGCGACGCCGCCTTCCACAGCGTGCGCCGCTACTCCAGTGCCGAGATCACCGACCGGTGGGAGAAGCTGTTCGCGTTCCTGGAGCGCTGACCGGTCCGCCGTACGAAGGAGCCGCCCGCCCCGGTGCACCGGGGCGGGCGGCTCCTTTCGCGTGCCGGGCCCGCTCAGCCCTTGCGGTTGGCCTCCCAGCCCGCCCACGCCGAGGTGATCATCTCGCGCACGTCGCGGCGGGCCTTCCAGCCCAGCTCCGCCCCGATCCGCTCGGCCGAGGCCACGACCTTCGCCGGGTCGCCGGGGCGGCGCGGGGTGACGACGGGCGCGATGTCGTGCCCGGTGTTCTCGTTCAGCAGCTCGACCATCTCCCGTACGGAGACGCCCTCGCCGCGCCCGATGTTGACGGTGAGGTCCTGGTACTCGCCCCGCGCGGCCCACTCGGCGAGCTTGCGCGCGGCCGCGAGGTGGGCCTCGGCCAGGTCCTCGACGTGGATGTAGTCGCGGATGCAGGTGCCGTCCGGGGTCGCGTAGTCGTCGCCGAAGATCCGGGCGCCCTCACCGGCGTCGTAGCGCTCGAAGACCATCGGGACCAGGTTGTACACGCCGGTGTCGGCGAGTTCGGGGGTGGCCGCGCCCGCCACGTTGAAGTAGCGCAGGCAGGCGGTGGAGATGCCGTGGGCCTTGCCGGCCGCGCGGACCAGCCACTCTCCGGCCAGCTTGGTCTCGCCGTACGGGCTCAGCGGCGCGCACGGGGTCTCCTCGGTGACCAGGTCCACGTCCGGCATGCCGTACACGGAGGCCGAGGAGGAGAAGAGGACGTTGCGGATCCCGGCGGCGGCGACGGCCTCCAGCAGGACCGTGAGGCCCTGGACGTTCTCGTGGTAGTAGTACAGCGGCTTCTCGACGGACTCGCCGACCTGCTTCTTGCCCGCCAGGTGCACCACGCCGGTGATGTCGTACTGCTGGAAGGTCTCGTCGAGGACGAGCCGGTCCAGGACGGAGCCGATCACCAGGGGAACGCCCTCCGGGACGCGGTCGGCGTTGCCCGTGGACAGGTCGTCCAGGACGACGACCCGCTCACCGGCGAGCAGCATCGCGCGGACGACGTGTGCGCCGATGTAACCGGCGCCTCCGGTGATCAGAAACGTCATGCGTATCTCCCGAGCTCTAGCGTGACCGGCGGCCCGGACGGGCGCGGTCGAGGCGGTTGCGTACGAAGGTGGCGGCGCCCTCCGCGCCGGGTGCGAGCCGCAGCGCGAGCGATCCGGCGGCCGTGCGGTAGGGCTGCGTCAGCAGAACACCGTACCGGCCGCTGAGCAGCGCGCGGCGCCGCAGCAGGTCGCCCACGGGGCGCAGGGAGGTGAGCAGGGAGCTGCCGTCGGCGCACTCCACGCTCACCCGGACGTCCCACGCCTGGATCCCGCGCAGGCCGCGGCGGCGGCCGCTCGCGGCCAGGGCCGCGAGCCGGAAGGGCAGCTCCGCGCGCCAGCCGTCCGCGCCGTCGGGGCGCAGTTCGGCGGCCGGGACCACGACCGGTTCGCCGCCCGCGCGCGGGACGAACCACAGCTGCGCGGTGCGGGGCGACGCCTCGGCGAGGCGCCCGTACAGGTCGTGGACACGGAGGGAAAGACGCGACCCGCCGGCGGCCGGTTCCGCGTCGACGGTCACGGGGAGTTCGGCGACGGGCAGCTCGGCCAGCCCGTCGAGGACCGCGGGGGTCTCCTCGCTCCACACCGGGGCGCCGTCGCCGTCGCGGGCGTACGGCGGCAGCAGCCGGGGCGGCTCGGCGGCGAAGCGGGTCAGGCGCCGCACGTCGGCGGGCGGCTCCGGGGCGGCCCGCAGGACGCGCACGATCCAGCGGGCCCGGGCCGCGGCCGCCTCGATCGCGGCTCCGTCGAATCCGGCGACGTAGTCCCGGGTCAGGGTCCACCAGGCGGCCCGGTAGTCGGGGTCGGTGCCCAGCTCCCGCAGGTACATCCGCAGGTCGTACTCCAGGAACTTGACCTGGCAGGCGAGGCCGAGGGCCGGGTCCGCCGCGGTCAGGACCGCGGCGGCGGCGCGGTGGGCCTCGACGCGCGACGCCCAGTTCCCCACGTCCTTGCGGTCCAGCGAGATGGACACCCGCGCGGCGGCCCGGCGCACGTGCCAGACGTAGACCAGCTCGGGGACGACCGCGATGCGGGGGGCGGCGGCCAGCACGCGGGCGGTGAAGACGAAGTCCTCGTAGACGAAGCGGCCGTCGGGGAAGCGGATCCCGTGCTCGTCGAGGAAGGACCGCTCGTAGAGCTTGTTGACGCACAGGGTGTCGCGGACCAGGTCGGGCCGGTCCGCGGGGCGCTCGATGACCTCGCCGGGGGTGTGCAGCCCGGGCATCCAGGGCACGTCGTGGCCCTGCGGCAGCTCGCGCCGCACGCACCCGCCGACGGTGACGGGCGCGCGGTGCTCCTCGGCGCCCCGCACCAGGGCCTCGGCGGCCCCCGGGGGCAGTACGTCGTCGCTGTCGAGGAAGAGGACGTACGGCTGGGACGCGAGCGCGATCCCGTCGTTGCGGGGCGTGCCGCAGCCGCCGCTGTTCCGCGTGCGGTGCACGACCTTCAGTCGTGGATGGACGGCGGCCAGCTCGTCCAGCACCTTACCGGTGCCGTCGCCGGACGCGTCGTCGACCGCGATGACCTCGCCCACGACGGGCCCTTGGGCCAGGGCCGAGGCCACGGCCTCGCCCACGAGCGCGGCGTCGTTGTAGGCGATCACCACGACGCTGACGCGGGGAGTGTTGCTGCTGCTCACCCCAGGATCCTATGGGACGTGCGGGGAGGGGTGACCGGTACCGGTCCACTCCGTACGAAAGCCCCCGCAAAGGTCCCGGAGGGGATCTTCGCGGGGGCTGCCGTCAGAGGCGGGCCGCCGGGTGTCAGCCGCCGGTCTGGTTCTGGCGGAACTCGTCGTACTCCTGCTGCGCCACGTCGCCTCGCTCGGCCTCGCGGTCGCGGCGGCGGGTCGCCGCCGGGCGCGGGGCCTCCAGGCGGTGGTCCTCGCCACGACGGCCCAGCATCTCGGCGCCGGCCATCATGGTCGGCTCCCAGTCGAAGACGACCGAGTTCGCGTCGGAACCGATCGCGACGCCGTCACCGGCGCGGGCGCCGGCCTTGCGCAGCGCGTCCTCGACGCCGAGGCGGTTGAGGCGGTCGGCGAGGTAGCCGACGGCCTCGTCGTTGTTGAAGTCGGTCTGGCGGACCCAGCGCTCGGGCTTCTCGCCGCGGACGTTGTAGACGTCCTCGACCTCGTCGTAGGTGATCGTGAAGCCGGAGTCGTCCACGGCCTTCGGGCGGATGACGACGCGGGTCGCCTCTTCCTTGGGCTTGCGGGCGCGGGCCTTGGCGATGACCTCGGCCAGGAAGTACGACAGCTCCTTGAGGCCCGTGCGGGCGACCGCGGAGACCTCGAAGACCTTGTAGCCGCGGGCCTCCAGGTCCGGGCGGACCATGTCGGCGAGTTCCTGGCCATCCGGGATGTCGATCTTGTTCAGGACGACGAGGCGCGGGCGCTTCTCCAGGCCGCCGCCGTAGAGCTTGAGCTCGTTCTCGATGGCGTCGAGGTCGGCGAGCGGGTCGCGGTCGACCTCCAGCGTGGCGGTGTCCAGCACGTGCACGAGGATCGAGCAGCGCTCGACGTGGCGCAGGAACTCCAGGCCGAGGCCGCGGCCCTGGCTGGCGCCCGGGATCAGGCCCGGGACGTCGGCGATCGTGTAGACCGTCGAGCCCGCGGTGACCACGCCGAGGTTGGGGACCAGGGTGGTGAAGGGGTAGTCGGCGATCTTCGGCTTGGCCGCGGAGAGCACCGAGATGAGCGAGGACTTGCCCGCGCTCGGGAAGCCGACGAGCGCCACGTCGGCGACGGTCTTCAGCTCCAGGATGACGTCGCCACCGGTGCCGGGGACGCCGAGCAGGGCGAAGCCGGGGGCCTTGCGCCGGGCGGAGGACAGCGCGGCGTTGCCGAGGCCGCCGCGACCGCCTTCGGCCGCGACGTAGGTGGTGCCCTGGCCGACGAGGTCGGCGAGGACGTTGCCCTCCTTGTCGAGGACGACGGTGCCGTCCGGGACCGGCAGGATCAGGTCCTGGCCGTCCTTGCCGGAGCGGTTGTCGCCGGCGCCGGGCTGCCCGTTGGTGGCCTTGCGGTGGGGGCTGTGGTGGTAGTCCAGCAGGGTGGTGACCGCCTGCTCCACCACCAGGATCACGTCGCCGCCACGGCCGCCGTTGCCGCCGTCGGGGCCGCCGAGCGGCTTGAACTTCTCCCGGTGAACGGAGGCGCAGCCGTGGCCCCCGTTACCCGCGGCGACGTGCAGCTCGACGCGGTCCACGAAGGTGGTCATGGGTGTTCCTCCAGATACATACGGGAATGTCCCGGGCAGGCCTTGCTGCCCATTAAACGTGTCTATGTGACAACGCGCCGAGGGCGGACCTCTCTTCCCGGCTTCCGCCGGGAAGAGTTGAGATCCGCCCTCGGGGTGTTACGAACGCTTCAGATCAGCAGGAGCTGGATCAGGCGGCCGGAACGATGTTGACGACCTTGCGGCCGCGGTGGGTGCCGAACTCGACGGCACCGGCCTGCAGCGCGAACAGCGTGTCGTCGCCGCCACGGCCGACGCCCGCGCCGGGGTGGAAGTGCGTGCCGCGCTGGCGGACGAGGATCTCACCAGCGGAAACGACCTGACCGCCGAAGCGCTTCACGCCGAGCCGCTGGGCATTGGAGTCGCGCCCGTTCCGGGTGGAAGATGCGCCCTTCTTGTGTGCCATGTCTCAGTCCCTCTTACTTCGCAGCCGCGGGGATACCGGTGACCTTGATCGCCGTGTACTGCTGACGGTGACCCTGGCGACGGCGGTAGCCGGTCTTGTTCTTGTACCGCAGGATGTCGATCTTGGCGCCCTTGTGGTGATCCACAATCTCGGCCGTGACCTTGATGCCGGCCAGGACCCACGGGTCGCTGGTAACGGCTTCGCCGTCGACGACGAGCAGGGTCGAGAGCTCGACCGTGTCGCCAACCTTGGCAGTGGAAATCTTGTCAACCTCAACGATGTCGCCGACAGCAACCTTGTGCTGGCGACCACCGCTGCGCACGATGGCGTACACGCGGATCTCTCTCTCACTCGGGGCGGATGCTCCTGAAGCCAGCCGCTCAGACGGGCCGGGGCCCGTACAGATCCGGATTGGACGAGCGGCCTCTCCCGGTGCGGCGCATGCGCGCACGCGACGGGAGGGAGGTGCTCAGGAGCGCGGCGCGTCCTGAGACACGCCGACGGTCTAGGTTACGGGGCCCCCGTTCGGGGGTCAAACCGGGCCCCGCACGGCCGTGGGCCCCGCCGGACGGCGGGGCCCACGGACCGGTGTGGATCAGGCTTCGGTGGCCGGAGCCGAGACGGACGGGAGCGTCTGCTGCTCCGCCGCCGCGGTCTTCTTCGTCGCCGCCTTCTTCACGGTCTTCTTCGCGGTCGCCTTCTTCGCGACCGTCTTCTTGGCAGCCGTCGCCGTGGTCTTCTTGGCGGCGGTCGCCTTCTTGGCCGGGGCCTTCTTGGCGGCCGTCTTGCGGACCGCCTTCTTGGCCGGAGCGGGCGCCTCGACCTCGGCCTCGGCCGGAGCCTTGGCCTCGGTCTCCACGACGGGCTCGGCGACCGGGGCTTCGGCGGCCGGGGCCTCCTCCGCCGCGGTGGCGACCACGACGATCGCGGCGTCCGCCGAACCGGCCGGAGAACCGGCGGGCGCGGTGGCCTTGCGGGTCGCCCGACGGCGCGGGCGCGCCGGGGCGGCGTCCGCCACGGCTTCGGCGACCGGCTCGGCGACCGGCTCCGGCGCGGGGGCCTCCTGGACGGCCTCGGCCGTCTTGGGGGCGCCCACCGGGGCGGTGGCCTTGCGGGTGGCGCGGCGGCGCGTACGGCCCTGCGGAGCGGCCTCCTCGACCGGCTCGGCGACGACCTCGGCGACCGCGGCGGCCGGGGCCACCGGCTCCGCCTCGACGACGACCGGCGGGGCGACCGGCTCGGCGACCGGCTCGGCGACCGGCTCGGCGACGACCTCGGCCACGGGGGCCGGTGCCGGGGCCGGAGCGGCCTGGACCGGAGCCCGGTCGGACCGGTCCGCGCCGCGCGGGGCGCCCGCCGGAGCGGTCGCCTTGCGGGTGGCGCGGCGACGGTTGCGGCGGCCGCTGATGCCCGCCGCGGCCTCGGCCTCGCCCGGGCTGCTGTACAGCTCCTCGTCGGGGACGAAGGCGGGCTCCGGCAGGGCGCGCGGCGCGGCGACCTCGGCCGCCAGCTCCGCCTCGGTCTCCACCTGCTCCGCGTCGGCGTCGGCGTCGGTGTCGACGTCGGCGTGCGCGTCGCCGTACTGCTCGTGGTCGTGCTCGTGCTCGCCGGCGCGGCCCGCACGCTTCTTGGCGCGCTTGCCGTTGCCACCGCCGCCGATGGCCGTCGGCTGCTCCATGTGCACGATCACGCCGCGCCCGTTGCAGTGGACGCAGGTCTCGGAGAAGGACTCCAGCAGGCCCTGGCCCACCCGCTTGCGGGTCATCTGCACGAGGCCGAGCGAGGTGACCTCGGCGACCTGGTGCTTCGTGCGGTCACGGCCCAGGCACTCCAGCATGCGCCGCAGGACCAGGTCCCGGTTGGACTCCAGGACCATGTCGATGAAGTCGATGACGACGATGCCGCCGAGGTCGCGCAGCCGCAGCTGGCGCACGATCTCCTCGGCCGCCTCCAGGTTGTTCCTGGTGACGGTCTCTTCGAGGTTGCCGCCCTGACCGGTGAACTTGCCGGTGTTGACGTCGATGACGATCATCGCTTCGGTCTTGTCGATCACCAGGGAGCCGCCGGAGGGCAGCCACACCTTGCGGTCGAGCGCCTTGGCGAGCTGCTCGTCGATCCGGTACGTCGCGAAGACGTCGACCTCGGAGGTCCAGCGCGAGAGCCGGTCGGAGAGGTCCGGGGCCACGTGGTTCACGTAGCCGTGGATGGTCTCCCAGGCGCTGTCACCGCTGACGATGACCTTCGAGAAGTCCTCGTTGAAGATGTCGCGGACGACGCGGACGGTCATGTCCGGCTCGCCGTACAGGAGGCTCGGCGAAGAGGTCGAGATCATCTTCGACTTCTTCTGGATGTCCTCCCACTGGGCCTGCAGGCGCTCGACGTCGCGACGCAGCTCGTCCTCGCTCGCACCCTCGGCCGCCGTGCGCACGATGACGCCCGCGTCCTCGGGGACGATCTTCTTGAGGATGGTCTTCAGGCGCGCGCGCTCGGTGTCGGGCAGCTTGCGGCTGATCCCGGTCATCGAGCCCTCGGGCACGTAGACGAGGTAGCGGCCGGGCAGCGAGACCTGGCTGGTCAGGCGGGCGCCCTTGTGGCCGATCGGGTCCTTGGTGACCTGCACCAGGACCGACTGGCCGGACTTGAGGGCGGCCTCGATGCGGCGCGGGCCGTTGGCCATGCCCAGCGCTTCGAAGTTGACCTCGCCGGCGTACAGGACCGCGTTGCGGCCCTTGCCGATGTCGATGAACGCGGCCTCCATCGACGGCAGCACGTTCTGGACCTTGCCCAGGTAGACGTTGCCGACGTACGAGGTGGCTTCTTCCTTGTTGACGTAGTGCTCGACGAGCACGTTGTCCTCGAGGACGCCGATCTGGGTGCGCTCGCCGCTCTGGCGGACGACCATCACGCGCTCGACGGCCTCGCGGCGGGCCAGGAACTCGGCCTCGGTGATGATCGGGACGCGGCGGCGGCCCTGCTCGCGGCCTTCGCGGCGGCGCTGCTTCTTGGCCTCCAGGCGGGTCGAGCCCTTGATGGACTGGACCTCGTCGGAGGAGGTGGACTCGCTGCGCTCGCGGGCCGGGCGGGGCTCGCGGACCTTGACGACCGTACGGACGCCCTCGTCGTCGGCGGCTTCGCCCTCGGCACCGGAGTCACCGCTGCGACGGCGGCGGCGACGGCGGCGACGGCTGGAGCTGGAGCCGGCCGGCCCGTTCTCGTCGTCGTCCTCGGAGCCGGCGTCCTCGGACCCGGCGTCCTCGTCGGCCTCCTGCTCGGCAGCGGCCTCCTCGCCCTCCTCGGACTCCTCCTCGGCGGACTCGTCGAGGTCGGCGGACTCGCCGCGGCGGCGGCGACGGCCACCCCGGCGGCGGCGGCGCGACGGGCGGTCGCCCGACTCGTCGTCCTCGTCGACCTCCAGCTCCGCGGCCTCGGCCTCCTCGTCCAGCACGGACTCGACGGAGAGCGGGGCGTCGGCCTGCGGCGCGGGCACGTGGGCGGGCTCGGCGGCCTGCTCGGGGGCCACGGCGCCACCGCGGCGGCGACGGCGACGGCCGGCGGCGGGCGCGGCGGGGGCCGGCGCGGGGGCGACGACCTCGGCCTCGAACTCGAACTCTTCCTCTTCTTCGTCGACCTCGTCGGCGACGCGCGCGGCGGCGGCGGCGGCGGCCATCGCGGCGGTCTCGGGGGTCTGGAACATCGGCTCGGCGAAGACCGGCGCCTGGAAGACGGCGACGGCCGGACGCGCGGCGCGGCGGCCGCGCGGCTCGGCGGCCGGTGCGGCCGCGGGCTGCGGGGCGGCGGCCGGTGCGGCGGCGCGGGTGGCGCGGCGGCGCGGCGCGCGGCCCTTCGGGGAGTCCACGGCGTCGGCGACCGTCACGGCGGCCTTGGCCGCGGGCTCCTTGGGCTCCTCGACCGGCTCGGCGGCCTGCGGGGCCTCGACCGGGGCGGCCGGGGCCGCGACGGCGCGGGTGGCGCGACGACGGGCACGCGGCGCGGGAGCGGCGTCCTCGACCGGCTCGGCGACGGGGGCGGCGACCGGCTCGGCGGCCGGGGCCTCCACGACCACCGCGGCGGCGGGCTCGGCGACCGGAGCGGCGACGGCGCGGGTGGCGCGACGACGGGCACGGGGTGCGGGAGCGGCGTCCTCGACGGGCGCGGCGACCGGCTCGGCGGCCGGGGTCTCCACGACCACCGCGGCGGCGGGCTCGGCGACCGGGGCCGTGGCCGCGCGGGTGGCGCGACGACGGGCACGGGGTGCGGGGGCGGCGTCCTCGACGGGCGCGGCGACCGGCTCGGCGGCGGGCGCGGCGGCCTCGACCGGAGCGGCCTCGGCGGCCTCGGCGACCGGAGCGGCCACGGCGCGGGTGGCACGACGACGGGCACGCGGCGCGGGGGCGGCGTCCTCGACCGGTGCGGCGACCGGCTCGGCGGCGGGCGCGGCGGCCTCGACCGGAGCGGCCTCGACGGCCTCGGCGACCGGAGCGGCCACGGCGCGGGTGGCACGACGACGGGCACGCGGCGCGGGAGCGGCGTCCTCGACGGGCGCGGCGACCGGCTCGGCGGCCGGGGCCGGGGCGGCCTCCGGGGTCTCGGCGGTCACGACGGCGCCGGGCGGACCGGCCGGCCGCGATGCGGCGCGGCGCCGCCTGCGCGGCGGCAGGTTGTCGCTGGGGCTGTTGCCCTCGGCGGTGTTGTCGTTGGCGGTGTTCTCGTTGTTGAGCATGTGCGGGGTTCTCCCGTCGCGCTCCCGGGCGCCGCGGCTGACATCCGGTCCGGCACGGCTCCGCGCGATGAACGCGGAACCGGCCTCCGGGGCGCGTGCGCCACACGGGAGCTCTAGTCCAAGGCCGCCGGTTCCGTACGTGTTTGTCCGTACGGCCTGGCGGAAGTCTTCAGGTCTTTGCGCTGCCCGACCCAGGTGGATCCCGGATGCCAGGGTGGCGCGGCAACGACGGTCCTTACGCGGCGGGACCTTCCGGCGCCTTCGCGTCGGCTGCTACGGCAGCCGTGGGTGTGGCTGCCGTGACGGCCTCGCGGTCGGGCGCGAGCGGGTCGGTCACCGTGCCGGACTCCTCGTCGAAGAGCCCCTGCGCCAGCCTGGTCACCGCTGCGGGGACCGGCGGCGCCAGGTCGGCCACAGCTCGGAGACCGGACAGGACGTCGTCGGGTCGAACGGCAGGTGTCAGATGCCGAACAACCAGCCGCAGTATCGCACAAGCACTGTCCAGCGGCCTATCAGCCGGAACGGCCGAGGTCGCGACCAGGTCGAGGCTGACGACGGCGCCGCGCGTGTCGAAGGTGCGCATGCCGTTCTTCGTACGGCGCTGGACCTCGACGGTCTCGGCGGCGAGGAAGAGGGCCACGGCCCGCTCGGCCTCGGCGGGGTCCGTGCCGTCCAGGCGCAGTTCCCAGATCGAGGCGGTGAGCCGGTCCGCGAGGCCCGAGGTGCGGGCTTCGACGGCGTCGACGATGTCGAGGCCGGCCGGCATCGACTCGTCGAGCAGGGCGCGCAGCGTCTGCGGGTCGCGGGGTGCGGCGAGGGCGATCTCCAGGTACTCGGCCTCACTGCCGGTCCCGGTGGGGGCCGCGTTCGCGTACGAGACCCTGGGGTGCGGGGTGAAGCCGGCCGAGTAGGCCATCGGAACCTCGGCGCGGCGCAGGGCCCGCTCGAAGGCTCGCTGGAAGTCGCGGTGGCTGGTGAACCGGAGGCGGCCGCGCTTGGTGTAGCGCAGTCGGATGCGCTGTACCACCGGTGCGGGAGGGGGGCCTTCGGGCTGTCGCTTGCCCAGTGGTTCTTCTCCTTGTGCGGGGCGGGCGCTCTCGCGCACCGCCCGAGGTCTGTGGGGCCGTCCGGCCGTGCCCGCTACTCCGGCTCACCCCCGCTGGTGCGGGGAGATCTCGGGTGCGGGCGCGTCGCCGTCAGCTGTCGTACTACCCACAGTACGCGCCCGTGACCTCGCCGGTTGCACAGGAGGAGGAGCCCCGGTCGATCGAACCCCGGTGGCTCCCCCGCTGGACGAGCACTTCCTGGAGTGCGAGTGCCCCCCGCCGAATCCCGGCGGGGGGCACATCGCGCGGCGGTGGTCGCGGCTACTTCACGACCGACAGCGGCAGCAGCTTCTGGCCCGTGGGGCCGATCTGGATCTGGGTGTCCATCTGCGGGCAGACGCCGCAGTCGAAGCACGGGGTCCAGCGGCAGTCCTCGACCTCGGTCTCGTCGAGGGCGTCCTGCCAGTCCTCCCAGAGCCAGTCCTTGTCGAGACCGGAGTCGAGGTGGTCCCAGGGCAGGACCTCCTCGTAGGTGCGCTCGCGGGTCGTGTACCAGGCCACGTCCACGCCGTACGCGGGCAGCGTCTTCTCGGCCGCCTGCATCCAGCGGTCGTAGGAGAAGTGCTCGCGCCAGCCGTCGAAGCGGCCGCCCGATTCGTAGACGGCGCGGATGACGTCGCCGATGCGGCGGTCACCGCGGGACAGCAGGCCCTCGACCACGCCCGGCTTGCCGTCGTGGTAGCGGAAGCCGATGGAGCGGCCGTACTTCTTGTCCCCGCGGAGCTTGTCGCGCAGCTTGGTCAGGCGCGCGTCCGTCTCCTCGGCCGACAGCTGCGGGGCCCACTGGAAGGGGGTGTGCGGCTTCGGCACGAACCCGCCGATGGACACCGTGCAGCGGATGTCGTTCTGCCCGGAGACCTCGCGGCCCTTGGCGATGACGTTGACCGCCATGTCGCCGATCTGCAGGACGTCCTCGTCGGTCTCGGTCGGCAGGCCGACCATGAAGTACAGCTTCACCTGGCGCCAGCCGTTGCCGTAGGCGGTGGCGACCGTGCGGATCAGGTCCTCTTCCGAGACCATCTTGTTGATGACCTTGCGCATGCGCTCGGAGCCGCCCTCGGGGGCGAAGGTGAGGCCCGAGCGGCGACCGTTGCGGGTCAGCTCGTTGGCCAGGTCCACGTTGAACGCGTCCACGCGGGTGGACGGGAGGGACAGGCCCACCTTGTCCTCCGTGTAGCGGTCCGCCAGGCCCTTGGCGATGTCCGCGATCTCGGTGTGGTCCGCGGACGACAGCGAGAGCAGGCCGACCTCTTCGAAGCCGGTCGCCTTCAGGCCCCGCTCCACCATTTCGCCGATGCCGGTGATGCTTCGCTCCCGTACGGGACGCGTGATCATGCCGGCCTGGCAGAAACGGCAGCCGCGGGTGCAGCCGCGGAAGATCTCCACGGACATGCGCTCGTGGACGGTCTCGGCGAGCGGGACCAGGGGCTGCTTCGGGTAGGGCCACTCGTCGAGGTCCATGACCGTGTGCTTGGACACCCGGTACGGAACGCCGGAGCGGTTCGGAAGGACACGCGCGATGCGGCCGTCCGGGAGGTACTCGACGTCGTAGAAGCCCGGCACGTACACCCCGCCGGTCTTCGCCAGGCGCAGCAGGACCTCTTCGCGCCCGCCCGGACGGCCCTCGGCCTTCCAGGCGCGGATGATGTCGGTCATGTCGAGGACGGCCTGCTCGCCGTCGCCGATGACCGCGCAGTCGATGAAGTCCGCGATCGGCTCGGGGTTGAAGGCCGCGTGGCCGCCCGCGAGGACGATCGGGTCGTCGATCGTACGGTCCTTGGACTCCAGCGGGATGCCCGCCAGCTCCAGTGCCGTGAGCATGTTGGTGTAGCCCAGCTCCGTGGAGAAGGACAGGCCGAACACGTCGAAGGCGCCCACGGGACGGTGGGAGTCGACGGTGAACTGCGGCACCTTGTGCTCGCGCATCAGCGCTTCGAGGTCGGGCCACACGCTGTAGGTGCGCTCGGCGAGGACGCCCTCGCGCTCGTTGAGCACCTCGTAGAGGATCATGACGCCCTGGTTGGGCAGTCCGACCTCGTAGGCGTCCGGGTACATGAGCGCCCAGCGGACGTCACATTCGTCCCAGTTCTTGACGGTGGAGTTCAGCTCCCCGCCGACGTACTGGATCGGCTTCTGGACGTGCGGAAGCAGGGCCTCGAGCTGAGGGAAGACCGACTCGGTCATCACGCGACTTTCGTGAAGCGGGCAGGGGGCGACTCTCAAGCGTACCCCGGGGCACGGGCGGCCCCTGCCGCCTCGATCACCGGCCGGCTCGTCCCTCACCGCCCAGCGGGGACCGGAGGTCCGGGTCCGAGGCTTCGTCCCAGACGCCGGGGAGTTCGCGTTCGCGGCGCTCGGCCAGGGCCTCCTCGCGGCCGTACAGCAGCCCCCAGGTGAAGGAGGACTCCCCCGCGCCGTTCGCCTGGACGGCCAGGGCGCGCAGGGCGTCGCGGGCGACCACGCTGTCCTGGTGGTCGCCGAGCAGGCTCTGGACCGACTTCATGGCCTTGGCCAGCCGTTTCGCCGGGCCGCCGAGGGCCGGTACGAGGGCTTCCGCCGCGTAGCGGGCGCGCTTGGCGGCCTTGCGCGCGTCGTGCAGGGCCAGGTCGCGGTCCTCGCCCGGGGTGAGGGCGAGCGCCGTGCCGATCCGGCCGGAGAGGCGTTCGTAGTCGGCGAGCACCGCCTTGGGCAGGACCCGTGGGGCCGGCTTCGCGGCGGCCGGGAGCAGCGGCGGGTCCTGGAGCAGCGCGTCCAGGGCGTCGAGCAGGGCGAGGTAGCGCTTGCCGTCGAGGGTGGCGAGGGCGCGGCGCCGGGAGCCGGAGCTGCGGGAGGTGTTCCAGATCCGCAGGCGGGCGCGGACGGGGCCGAGCACCAGGGTCTGCGGGAGTTCGCCGAGACGAGTGCGCAGGCGTTCCAGGAGGACCTCCTGGTCGCGGTCGACGCCGAGCTCGCCGGCGAGCCAGCGCAGCTCCTGGCCGAGCGGGTCGGTGCGCTCGCGGTCGAGGACGCGGCGGTAGCTGCGCAGCGCGCTGCGCAGGCGGCGGGTGGCGACGCGCATCTGGTGCACGGAGTCGGGCAGTGCGCGCCGGACGGCCGGGTCCTGGGCGACGAGGGCGTCGCGCTGGGCACGCAGGTACGCGAGGACGTGGGCGCCCGCGGTGTCGTCGGCCGGGGCGGCGCCGGGGCGGGGGCCGGGCGCGGATCCGGTCTCGGCGAGGGCGCGGGCGAGTTTGGAGGGGGCGGCGGAGACGGCGAGCCCGGCCTTGCGGAAGCGTTTCTCGACGGCGTCGAGCAGGGCGGGGTCGACGTCGTCGGCGAGTTCGACCTCGACCTCGGTCCAGGTGGCGGTGGTGTCGTGGCCCTCGGCGCGCACGGCATCGGTGCTCAGCTCCGCGAGCAGCGCTCCCCCGCCGTCCAGGAGGTGGAGCACCTTGCGCGAGGACAGCAGCCGCATCTGCGGGACGAGCTCCGCGTCGCGGACCCGGGAGCGCAGCAGGGCGGTGAGGGCGCGCGGCACGCCGTCGGCGAGTCCCGCGCGCACTTCGTCGCGCACCCCGGGCGAGACGGGGAGCTTGAGGTGCCAGCCGGCGTCCTCGCCGCCGGTCCTGCGCCGCAGGGTCAGGCCGTCGGCGGCGAGCCGCTGGTCGGGGGTGTCGTAGTAGACCGCGTCGAGGTCGACGGTGCCCCGGTCCAGGACCGCGGCGATGCCGGCCGTGCCGGTCAGGTCGGGCACGCCGCGCCGTCCCGCCTTGACGCTCGTGAACTCGAATTTCCGCTCGACCTCGCGCTTGGTCTCCGCCATGCAACGAACGTAGTCCTGAACGGAAGGCGAAGTGAAGGCGAACGCCGGGGACGGCCGGGCATCGGCCACACATCCGGCCGAGACCGGCCCCTTGGCTCCCTAGGCCGACATCGGCCGTTGCACCCTGATCGACTGCAACAGTCCGATGGCCACCCACACGGCGAACATCGACGATCCTCCGTAGGAGACGAACGGCAGCGGCAGCCCGGCCACCGGCATGATGCCGAGCGTCATGCCGATGTTCTCGAAGGCCTGGAAGGCGAACCAGGCGATGATCCCGGCGGCCACGATCGTCCCGTACAGCTCGGTGGTCTCACGGGCGATCATGCAGGCCCGCCAGAGCACCACCCCGAGCAGGACCAGGATCAGCCCGGCCCCGACGAAGCCCAGCTCCTCCCCCGCCACGGTGAAGACGAAGTCGGTCTGCTGTTCCGGCACGAACTGGCCGGTGGTCTGGGAGCCGTGGAAGAGCCCCTCGCCGAACAGCCCGCCGGAGCCGATCGCGATCCGGGCCTGGTTGGTGTTGTAGCCGACGCCCGCCGGGTCCAGGGCCGGGTTCGCGAAGGCCGCGAAGCGGTTGATCTGGTACTCGTCGAGAATGCCGAGCTGCCAGATGAGTACGGCGCCCAGCGCGCCGGATCCGAGCAGCCCGAGCACCCACCGGTTGGAGGCCCCGGAGGCCAGCAGCACCCCGAGCACGATGACCAGCATGACCATGACCGAGCCGAGGTCGGGCATCAGCATGACGATGCCCATGGGCGCGGCGGCCAGGCAGAGCGCCTTGGCCACGGTGCGGTGGTCGGGGTGGTCGAGGTCCCCCGCGTCCACCCGGTGCGAGAGCAGCATCGCCATGATCAGGATGATGGTGATCTTGCAGAACTCGGAGGGCTGGAGCGAGAAGCCGCCGCCGATGACGATCCAGGCGTGCGCGCCGTTGATGGTCGCGCCGAGCGGCGTGAGCACGGCCAGGACCAGGACCAGCGAGAGCCCGTAGAGGATCGGCACCGCGCCGCGCAGGGTGCGGTGGCCGAGCCAGACCGTGCCGATCATCAGCAGCAGGCCGATGCCGGTGTTCATGGCGTGCCGGAAGAGGAAGTAGTACGGGTCCCCGTTGTTCAGCGTGGTGCGGTTGCGGGTGGCCGACCACACCAGCAGCGAGCCGATGAAGGACAGCGCCAGCGCACTGAGCAGTATCGGCCAGTCCAGCCGCCAGAGCATCGAGTCCCGGGCGGTGAGCTTGCCGATCGCGCCCCGGTCGGGGGCGTAGCGGGAGACGGAGAAGCTGTTCGGTCCGGGCATCAGTCCTGCCTCCCGGTTCCCGGGCTGCGCGGCGGGCCGGCGGCGGGCGGCGGCGCCTCCGTCGGGCTCGGGGGCACGTAGGGCTTGACCTCGGGCGCGTCGATCGAGCCGTCGGGCTGGATCGTGGGGAGGGCCTTCTCGGGGTGCGGCAGCAGGGCCTTGGAGGGGTCCTGCTTGCCGGCCATGTCGAGGCCGTAGATCGCGTTGTAGATGTTGCGCACGGCGGGACCGGAGGCACCGGAACCGGTACCGCCCTGGGAGATCGTCATCACGATCGTGTAGTCCTCGGTGTACGTGGCGAACCAGGACGTCGTCTGCTTGCCGTAGACCTCGGCGGTGCCGGTCTTGGCGTGCATCGGGATCTGCTTCTGCGGCCAGCCGCCGAAGCGCCAGGCGGCGGTGCCGCGCGTGGCGACGCCCTCCAGCGCATCGTTTATCTGCGACCGGGTCTTCTCGTCCATCGGCAGCTTGCCGTGGGCCTGCGGCTTGATCTCCTGGACGTTCTTGCCGTCGGCGCTGACGATCGCCTTGCCGATGGTGGGGTTCCACATGGTGCCGCCGTTGGAGATGGCCGCGTAGATGGTGGCCATCTGGATCGGGGTGACGAGGGTGTCGCCCTGGCCGATCGAGTAGTTGACGGAGTCACCGGCGCGCATCAGGTTGCCTTCGAGGCAGTTCTCGTAGGAGAGCAGCTCGATGTAGGTGCCGCCCTTCTTGCCGACCTTGCACCACTGGTCCTTGTTGGCCTCCCAGAACCGCTGCTTCCACTGGCGGTCGGGGACCCGGCCCTTCTCCTCGCCCGGCAGGTCGACGTGGGTCTCCGCGCCGAGGCCGAACTCGTGGGCCGTCTTGTAGAAGATGTCCGCCGGGTTCTTCACCGGCTTGAGCGCGCCGTCCTTCTGCCACTGCTGGTGGGCGAGAGCGTAGAAGACGGTGTCGCAGGAGACCTCCAGGGCCTGGCCGAGGGTGATCGAACCGTGGCCCTGGGACTCGAAGTTCTTGAAGACCTGGCCGCCGATGGAGTACGAGGCGGGGCAGGGGTAGTTGCCGTCGAAGGCGTACCCGGCGTTCACGGCGGCGGCGGTCGGGATGACCTTGAAGATGGAGCCGGGGGCGGCCTGGCCCTGGATCGCCCGGTTCATCAGCGGGACGTTGGACTCCTTGGCGGTGAGCTTGGCGTAGTCCTTGCCGGAGATCCCGCCGACCCAGACGTTGGGGTCGTAGGTCGGATTGGAGGCCATGGCCACGACGCGGCCGGTCTTGGACTCCAGGACGACGACGGCGCCCGCGTCGGCCTTGTAGTTGACGCCGGTGTTGCGGTCGTTCTGCTTGCGGGCCTCGACCATGGCCGCGTTCAGCTCGTACTCGGCGACCGCCTGGACCCGGGCGTCGATGCTGGTGACCAGATTGGCGCCGGGGACCGCGGGGTCGTTCTTGGCCTCGCCGATGACGCGGCCGAGGTTGTCGACCTCGTAGCGGGTGACGCCCGACTTGCCGCGCAGCGCCTTGTCGTAGGTGCGTTCCAGGCCGAAGCGGCCGACCTGGTCGGAGCGCAGGAAGGGCGAGTTGGTGGTCTTGGCGGACTGGATCTCGCTGTCGGTGACGGGCGAGAGGTAGCCGAGGACCTGGCCGGTGTTGGCGCCGCCGGGGGCCGGGTAGCGGCGTACGGCGGTGGGCTCGGCGGTGATGCCGGGGAAGTCCTCGGGGCGCTCGCGGATCTGCAGGGCCTGCTGGGTGGTGGCTTCGAGGGTGACCGGGATCGGCTGGTACGGGGAACCGTTCCAGCACGGCTGGGGGGTCTTGGAGTCGCAGAGGCGGACCTTGTCCATGACCTCCTGCGGCTTCATGTCCAGGACCCCGGCGAGCCGGGTCAGGACGTCCTTGCCCTTGTCCTTTATCTTCATCAGCTCGGTGCGGCTGGCGGAGACGACCAGGCGGGTCTCGTTGTCGGCGAGCGCCACCCCGCGGGCGTCGAGGACCGACCCGCGCACGGCGGGCTGGACGACCTGCTGGACGTGGTTGTTCTTGGCCTCGTCCGCGTACTCCGCGCCGTTGCGGATCTGGAGGTACCACAGCCGCCCGCCGAGGGTCAGCAGCAGCGAGAAGACGAGCACCTGGAGGATGACGAGCCGGATCTGCACCCGGGGGGTGCGGCCGGTCTCGGGAATGTTGGTCACGCGCGGTCCCCCGTCACAGCTTCTTGACGCCCTTGACGCTCTTCACGCCCTTGACCCCCTTGACGCCCTTTATGCGCACGGCCTTGTTCGCGCGGCCGCGCGCGGTCTTCATCCGCAGACCGCCGCGCTGGCTGCCGATGCGCAGGCCCGTGCCGCCCGAGAGCCAGCCGGAGGCCACGTCGGCGCCCTGCGCCGGGCCGCCGCCCGTCTCGACGGCCATCGGGTCGTTCTCCGCGCGCCGGGCCAGCGCCATCAGGAACGGCACCGTGAAGGGTGCGAGCAGCAGGTCGTAGAGGACCGCGGTGAACAGCAGTCCGGTCAGCCCGACGTGGCGGGCGGCGGTGTCGCCGACGAGGGCGCCCACGCCCGCGTAGAGCAGCGTGGAGCCGACGGCGGCGGCCACCACGGTGAGCATCGGCCCCCAGGCGGACCGGAAGCGCCCGGTGTCGGGCCGCACCAGCCCGCAGACGTACCCGGTGAGGCAGAGCACCAGGGCGTAGCGGCCGGCGGCGTGGTCGGCCGGCGGGGCCAGGTCGGTCAGCAGTCCGGCGCTGAAGCCGATCAGGGCTCCGCTGACCGGTCCGTAGACCAGGGCGAGGGCGACGACGGTGAGCAGGACCAGGTCGGGGACGGCGCCGGGCAGCTGGAGCCGCCCCAGCACGCTGACCTGGACGACGAGGGCGACCACGACCAGGGTCGTGGAGAGCAGGATGCGGTTGAAGCGCATGGCGGTCGGCTCCTACTCGTCGGCCGGCTTGACGGACCCGCTGGGGGACGGCGCGACGGTGACGGTGACGGTCGGCGTCGGCTTGGGTCCCTCGGGCTTGGGCGGCAGGACGGCGTCGCGCGGGTCCTGACGGGGCGGCATGACCACGACGCCGACGATGTCGAGGCGGGAGAAGCCGACGTAGGGGCGGACCCAGATCGTGCGGGTGAGGTCGCCGCGGGAGGGCTCGACCTTGACCACCTCGCCGATCGGGACGCCGGGCACGAAGGGCTTGTTGCCGCGCGAGCCGAAGGTGACGAGGCGGTCGCCGGGGCTGACCTTGGCCTTGCCGTTGAGCATCTGGACGGACAGGGCGCGGTCGCCCTGGCCGGTGGCGAAGCCGAGCTCGCCGGTCTTCTCCAGGCGGGTGCCCACCGTGAAGTCCGGGTCGTTGGCCAGGACGACGGTGGCGGTGTCGGGGCCGACGGTGGTGACCCGGCCGACGAGTCCGTCGCCGTTGAGGACGGTCATGTCGCGTTCGATGCCGTCCTTGCTGCCGGCGTCGATGGTCACGGTCCAGGAGAAGCCCTGGGCCGCTCCTATGGCGATGACCTCGGCGCCCTTGATGCCGTACTGGCCGGAACCGGCGCGCTTGAGCATCTCGTCCAGCTCGTGGATCCGGCTCTTGTTACGGTCGTCGCTGCCCAGCTTGGCCTTGAGCGCGGCGTTCTCGCCTTCGAGCACGGTGATGCGGTTGTGGCGCTCACCGGAGTCGCGCACCGCCCCTATGGCGTTGGCGACCGGGTCCACCGCGGTCGCCACGCCCTTCTCGACCGGGCCGAAGACCGCCGCGGCGGCCTGCCGGGCACCGTCGACCGGTGACTCCTCGCCCGCTCTGATGTCCACCGTGATCAATGCGAACGCGATGGCGATCAGCAGTACCAGGAGCAGCCGGCTCTCTCGTGTGTCCCTCACGTGCGGCGGCCGTGCCTTCCTCGTCGAAATATTTCCCTGCCTGTATATCAACGATCCGCCGTACGGGAGCGACAGCACCCGTACGGCGGATCCTTGTGTTCCGCAAGGCCGTCCGCCCCGTGGGCCCCCTGGCAGAGGGGCGCCCGGCGGGGCGGGTCAGCGGCGGGGCTGCGCGTCCAGGACCTGCTGGAGCGCCTCGAACTCCTCCACGCACTTGCCGGATCCGAGCGCGACCGAGTCGAGGGGGTCCTCGGCGATGTGGATCGGCATGCCGGTCTCGCGGCGCAGCCGCTCGTCGAGGCCGCGCAGCAGGGCGCCGCCGCCGGTGAGGACGATGCCGCGGTCCATGATGTCGCCGGACAGCTCCGGCGGGCACTTGTCCAGGGTCGTCTTGACCGCGTCGACGATGGCGTTGACGGGCTCCTCGATGGCCTTGCGCACCTCGGCCGCGGAGATGACCACGGTCTTGGGCAGGCCCGAGACGAGGTCGCGGCCGCGGATCTCGGTGTGCTCGTCCTTGTCGAGGTCGTACGCCGACCCGATGGTGATCTTGATCTGCTCGGCGGTGCGCTCGCCGAGGAGGAGCGAGTACTCCTTCTTGATGTGCTGGATGATCGCGTTGTCCAGCTCGTCACCGGCCACCCGGATGGACTGCGCCGTGACGATTCCGCCGAGCGAGATGACGGCGACCTCGGTGGTGCCGCCGCCGATGTCCACGACCATGTTGCCGGTGGCCTCGTGGACGGGCAGGCCCGAGCCGATGGCGGCGGCCATGGGCTCTTCGATGATGTGCACCTGGCGGGCGCCGGCCTGCGTGGACGCCTCGATGACGGCGCGCCGCTCCACTCCCGTGATGCCGGAGGGTACGCAGACCACGACGCGCGGACGGGCCAGGTAGCGGCGCTTGTGGATCTTGAGGATGAAGTACCGGAGCATGCGCTCGGTGATCTCGAAGTCGGCGATCACGCCGTCCTTGAGGGGGCGTACGGCGACGATGTTGCCGGGCGTGCGCCCGATCATCTTCTTCGCTTCGGAACCGACCGCCAGAATGCCACCGGTGTTCGTGTTGATGGCGACCACGGACGGCTCGTTCAGGACGATACCCCGGCCCCTCACGTACACCAGCGTGTTGGCGGTCCCGAGGTCGATCGCCATGTCACGGCCGATGAACGACATGTTGTTCCCCTTGTTCCCCATGAGGAGCGTCTGGCCTTCCAGTTGATAGCGGCTGCTGTCAGGTCGGCGAGGTGGGTGTGTGGGTGGAGGCCCCATCGTAATGCCGCAAGTACGGGCACCGCGCGACGGGACTCCGGCAATCCCGCCGGAACGGAAACCCGCCCCCTAGTGGTGACGTCACGTCCTGCGCATACGTTCCCGTGATCACCTGTTAATACCGAAGGGCGACCGAAATTAATTCGGTCGCCCCAGGTCATGAGCGCTATTCGGCTGATGTTCCGTCAGGAAAGAGTCATCAGAGGGCCGGGAAGAACAGCTTCAGCTCCCGCTCGGCGGACTCCTCGGAATCCGAGGCGTGGATCAGGTTCTCCCGGGTGATGGTGCCGAAGTCACCCCGGATGGACCCCGGCGCCGCGGCGATCGGGTCAGTGGGTCCGGCCAGCTGGCGGACACCCTCGATCACGCGTTCCCCTTCGACCACCAGGGCGACGATCGGACCGGAGGACATGAAGCCCATGAGGGGCTCGTAGAAGGGCTTGCCCTTGTGCTCCCCGTAGTGCGCCTCCAGGGTCTCCTGGTCCAGCGTCCGCAGCTCCAGCGCGGGGATGGTCCAGCCGGCCTTGCGCTCGATCCGGCCGATGACCTCGCCGATCAGACCACGACGGACGGCGTCGGGCTTGAGCAGGACGAGAGTGCGCTGGGTCATGTTCTAACTCCTTGCGGCATACGGGTGCGGTGCGTCGAGGCTACAGGGGCCGTACGGGCCCCCGTCACGCAGCGTCAGGAGCGGCCGCCTCCGCCTGCGCGGCCCAGCGGGCCTTGATGACGTCGATCTTGCGCCCGTAGTGCACGGAACACCACCACAGGCCCGCGAACACCGCACCGAGGATGAACATCGTCGGAACGACGAACCCGCTCAGGACCAGCCCGATCTGCAGCGCCCACCCGATCTGGACGGCGCCGGGACGCGAGAGCATCCCGCACAGCAGCACCGACAGCAGCATGGTGACCCCGCAGACCGTCCAGACCGTGGCCTGCGTCAGGTCCGGGTTCTTCATCGCGACCAGACCGGCGAAGCCGATCACGAAGAACTCGCCGATCAGCGTGCTGGCACAGAGCGTGCGCATGTCCTCAGCCCCTCTTGAGCAGCAGGCGTGCCTCGCCCACCGTGATGACGGAACCGGTCACCAGGACGCCGGCCCCTCCGAATTCGGCCTCTTCCTCCGCCAGGGTGATGGCCGCCTCCAGCGCATCGTCCAAACGGGGCTCCACCTGCACCCGCTCGGCGCCGAAGACCTCCACGGCGACGGCGGCCAGCTCGTCCGCGCCCATCGCCCGGTGGCTGGTGTTCTCGGTCACCACGACCTCGGCGAAGATCGGCTCGAAGGCCTCCAGGACGCCCCTGACGTCCTTGCCCTCGCTCGCGGCGACCACACCGATGAGCCGGCTGAAGCCGAAGGACTCGGTGACCGCCTCGGCCGTGGCCAGGGCGCCCGCCGGGTTGTGCGCGGCGTCCAGCACCACCGTGGGGCTGCGCCGGACGACCTCCATCCGGCCCGGGGAGGACACGGAGGCGAAGGCCTTGCGCACGGTGTCCACGTCCAGCGGACGCGCGTGCTCGGCGCCGATCCCGAAGAACGCCTCGACGGCCGCCAGGGCCACCGCCGCGTTGTGGGCCATGTGGGCGCCGTACAGCGGCAGGAAGAGGTCCTCGTACTCGCCGCCCAGCCCGCGCAGGGTCAGGTGCTGACCGCCGACCGCGACCTCGCGGGAGACCACGCCGAACTCCATGCCCTCGCGGGCCACGGTCGCGTCCACCTCCACGGCCTTCTTCAGCAGCACCTGCGCCGCGTCCACCGGCTGCTGCGCGAGGATCACGGCGGCGCCCTGCTTGATGATCCCGCCCTTCTCCTGCGCGATCTCGCCGGGAGTGGAGCCGAGCCGGTCCGTGTGGTCCAGGCTGATCGGGGTGATCACCGCGACCGAGCCGTCGATCACGTTGGTGGCGTCCCAGCTGCCGCCCATGCCGACCTCGACCACGGCCGCGTCGACGGGGGCGTCCGCGAAGGCCGCGTAGGCCATCCCGGTGAGCACCTCGAAGAAGGACAGCCGGTACTCCTCGGCCGCGTCGACCATCTCCACGTACGGCTTGATGTCGTGGTAGGTCTCCACGAACCGCTCGTGGCCGATCGGCAGCCCGTCGAGGCTGATCCGCTCGGTGATCGACTGCACGTGGGGGCTGGTGTAGCGCCCGGTGCGCAGCTCGAAGGCGACCAGCAGGGCCTCGATCATGCGGGCGGTGCTGGTCTTGCCGTTGGTGCCGGTGACGTGGATGGAGGGGTACGCGCGCTGCGGCGACCCCAGGACGTCCATCAGCGCTGCGATGCGCGTGACGGACGGCTCCAGCTTGGTCTCCCCCCAGCGGCCGGCGAGCTCCTGCTCCACCTCGCGCAGGGCCCGCTCCACCTCCGGGTCCTCGGGGCGGGAGGGGGCCTGGTCGCCCTGCGGCGCCCCGCCATGGGCGCGCAGGGTGCGGCTGCCGGCCTCGATCACCGCCAGGTCGGGGTCGCGGTCGGTCTCTTCGGCCACGATCTGGTCGAACTCGTCGGGCCGGTCGTCGCTCTCGGGCTGCTGCTCACTCACGGGCCCCAGTCTACGGACGGGGAGCGGAAGGACTTTCGGCCCGGGCGTTTCGGGACCTTGGGCGCAAAGGGCGATCAGATCGTTATGCGAGTCTTGCGGCAGGAGATTGGGGAACAAATGCCGCAGGCCAGCAGCAATAAGACAGGATCCAGCCGCGACATAGGAATAGATCTGGGGACCGCGAACACCCTCGTCTACGCACGGGGGCACGGCATCGTGCTCAATGAGCCGTCCGTGGTGGCGGTCCGGGCGGGGACCACGACGGCCGTGGCCGTCGGTACGGAAGCCAAGGAGACCATCGGCCGCACCCCCGGCTCCATCACCGCGATCCGCCCGCTCCAGGGCGGCGTGATCTGCGACTACGAGGCCGCGGAGGAGATGATCCGGCACTTCGTGCGCAAGGCCGTGCCGGGCCGCAGGCCGCGCACCCGCATGGTGGTCTGCGTACCGTCCGGGGTCACCCCGGTCGAGCGGCGGGCCATCGTCCACGCCTCGACCCGGGCGGGGGCCAAGGCCGTCCACCTGATCGAGGAACCGATGGCGGCGGCGATCGGCGCCGGGCTGCCGGTCTCGGAGCCGCGCGGCTCGATGGTGGTGGACATCGGCGGGGGCACCACCGAGGTCGCCGTGATCTCGCTGGGCGGGATCGTCACCTCGCAGTCGCTGCGGGTCGGCGGGGACCGGCTCGACGCGGCGATCATCGACTACGTGCGCAAGGAGCACTCGCTGCTCATCGGCGAGCGGACCGCCGAGGACATCAAGTGCGCCATCGGCTCGGCCTGGCCCGTCCCGGGCCGCCCGGAGCTGGAGGAGCGCACCTTCACCGTGCGCGGCCGCGAGAAGGTCGCGGGGATGCCCAAGACCCTGGAGCTGACGGCCTACGACGTCCGCTCGGCCCTCGACGAGCCCGTCGAGGCGATCATCGCGGCGGTGCGCACCACCCTGGAGGAGTGCCCGCCCGAGCTGTCCGGTGACGTGATGGAGTACGGGATCGTGCTCACCGGCGGCGGCGCGCTGCTGCCGGGGCTGGAGCTGCGCCTCGCCTCGGCGACCGGCATTCCGGTCTTCGTCGCGGAGAACCCGCTGGACTGCGTGGCCCTGGGCTCCGGCAAGTGCGTGGAGGACATGGACACGCTCAACTCGCTGCTGTCCCCGGCGAAGTAGCGGCGCGGGATCGAGCGCCCGCGCGCGGGCGGCGTCAGCCGCGCGGCAGGGTGGCCACGACGAGGTAGGTGTCGTCCGTGCGCGTCGTGGTCAGGGTGCCGCCCAGGCTGCGGACGCGCTCGGCCATGCTCGCCGTGCCCGAACCGGCCGAGACGGGGGCGCGCACCGGGCCGCGCACCGGCAGGCCGTTGCTGACCGCGATCCGCAGCCGCGGGCCGTCGACCCCGATGGACACCTCGATCGTCTCGCCGCGCGCGTGCTTGGCGGCGTTCGTCAGGCACTCCTGGACCACCCGGTACACGGCGGCCTGGCGCAGCGGCGAGAGGGAGCGCGCCTGCGGGTCCATGACGAGCCGGACGGGTGATCCGGCCCGGCCGCTCTCGTCGGCGAGCTCGGGCAGCCCGTCCACGCCCGGGGTGGAGGCCCGTTCGCCGCGCTGCACGATGATCTCGTTGAGCACGAGGTGGGCCCGGCGCGCGGTGTCGGCCAGCTCCTCGAAGTCCTTCGCGTACGCCGACTCGCGCGTGCGCATCGAGAGCACCTCGGAGCGCACCGTCAGCAGGGTCAGCTCGCGCCCGACGAAGTCGTGCACGTCCCGCGCGACCGAGCGGCGCTCCTGCTCCACGGCCTGGTAGACGGCCGCCTCGCCGCGCCGGACGGCCAGCTCGCGCACCAGGTCGTGCCGGTAGGCGGCGATGCCGACGGCGGCGGCCAGCACGCCGATGGGGATGACCAGGCTGAGGAAGCCGCTCAGCGTGCTCGCCCGGTCCTCGGGCCACCCCGGCAGGTTGAAGAGGGCGAAGGCGAAGAGGACGTAGCCGGCGGTGGCGAGGATCCCGGACCGCCGCCCGCGGTAGCGACCGACCGAGTAGAGCGCGAACTGGATCAGGGTCAGCTCGTGCAGCCAGCCGATGAAGAGCAGCGCGGTGAGGTACGCGAGCCACGGCGCCCGGCGCCGCGCCAGCAAGGTGGCGGCCCCCAGGGTGAGCACCACGGCGGCCTGCGGGGTGTTGAGCGAGTTGTCCTCGGAGGCCAGTCCGGGCAGGTCGAGCGCCATCAGGGCGAGGCAGCCGAGGGCGGTGAGGACGTCGAGCGCGCGGGGCGAGCCGGCCCAGCTCTCGGGGAGTCGCCGGCCCGTGACCAGGACCCATTGGAGCGCCGAGGCGACGGGCTTGACGTGCATGCCCTCCATCATCCGTGCTCGGCGAGGACGATCGAATCTTCCGGGCGTCCGGAAAAGGTGATATGCCACACTCCGTCTGGATGTGGATCAGGGTCGGACGGCCCTGCCCCGGCCCGGCCCGCCTTCGTAACCTCGAAAAGATGACCCCCGAGTACTCACCGGTCGGCGCCCGGCGGCGCGGCCTCCCCTTCCTGATGCTGATCGGCGGCGTGATCGGCACGCTCTCCTCCTGCGTGCTGACCTACGACCGCATCCGCACCCTGGAGGACCCGCTCTTCAGCCCCGGCTGCAACATGAACGCGGTCCTGAGCTGCGGCGACGTGATGACCACCTGGCAGGGCAACCTGCTGGGCTTCCCCAACATGATCCTGGGCATCGCGGGCTTCGCGGCGCTGGCCGCGCTGGGCCTGGCGCTGGTCGCCGGGGCGGTCTTCCCGCGCTGGCTGTGGCGGTGGGTGTGGGTCGGGGTCGCGGCGGGCTTCGTCTTCACGGTGTGGCTGATCGGCCAGTGCCTGTTCGTGATCGGCGCCCTGTGCCCCTGGTGCATGGTCGTGTGGGCGGTCATGATCCCGCTGTTCTGGTACGTCACGCGGCACCTGGCCCGGCCCGGGTCCCCGCTGCGGGCCCTGCCGCACTGGCTCGTGCCGACGTTCCTCTACGTCCTGGTGCTGACGCTCATCCTGTCCGTATTCGGTGTTCGAATCTTCTGACTCTTTACCTAGGATCGGTTCCCTGCGGCCCTCCGGCCCGGCAGCACGCCCGAACCGACCCGAGGCCCGCATTCCGATGAGTCACGTCCCGACCAGCCCTGCCCCCGTCCTGCCCCGCACCACGGGCGGCCGGTACAGATCCGATGCACCCGGCGCGACCCGCACGCCCGCGCGCCGGCGCCGCCCCGGCGCCCTCGCCGCCCTGGTCTCGGCCCTCATGTCCATGACGGCGTACTGCGCCGGCCTCGCCGCCCACGGCACCTACCCCTTCGGCCCGTCCCCGCGCGCCGACAACGACCTGCGCCATCAGTACGTGCCCTTCCACACCCACCTGTGGGACCTCCAGCACGGCGCGGCGCACGGCGACCTCCTCTACAACTGGCAGAGCGGCTACGGCGTCGGCTTCCTCGGCGACTTCTTCACCTACCTGGCCAACCCCTTCTCCTGGCTCGTCGGGCTCTTCCCCCGCGACCAGAGCGAATTCCCCGTCTTCCTGGTCAGCCTGTTCAGCACCGGCCTGGCCGCCGCCGCCATGACCGTCTTCCTCGGCCGGCTGCGCCCCGGTTCGCCCTGGCTGCGCGCCCTGATATCCGTCGGCTACGCCCTCTGCGGCTGGAGCCTGGCCGAGGGCGCCATCGTCCCCATGTGGATGTGGGGCCTGGTCGCGCTCCCGCTGCTCGGGATAGCCGCCGACTGGTGCCTGACCGGCCGCCGCCGGGTCCTCGGCAGCCTCCTGGTCGCCCTGTGCTGGTACGCGAACTTCTACACCGCCGCCATGGCCACCCTGGCGGCCGCGCTCGTCCTGCTGCTGCGGCTGGCGACCGCCGACACGGCCCGCCTTGAAAGCAGCACCCGGCTCCGGGTCCTGTGGCGGGCCGCCACCATGACCGCCACCGGCATGCTGCTCGCCGCCCCCGCCATCGTGGTGTGCGCCCTCGCCAACGCCCAGGCCCAGCCCACCGACAAGTACGTCGTCAGCGTGGCCACCCCCGCCCTCGGCTACCTGGCGATGTTCCTGCCCGGCGCCATCGCGACCCCCTCGGCGCCCAACGTGTTCACCGGCTCCCTCGTCCTCCTGCTGGTCCTCGCGCTGCCCTTCCAGTCCCGGGTCCCGGTGCGCGAGCGGGTCGCCTGGGCGGTGCTGATCGTCCTCACCGCGCTCTCCTTCGTGTACACGCCCACCGCGAAGCTCTGGCAGGGCCTCGCCCTCCCGCACGGCGCCCCCTTCCGCGAGTCCTTCGTCCTCAGCGGCTTCCTGGCCATGGCCGCCTGGGTCTGCCTGGCCCGGATGCCCCGGCCGCGGGCCCTGCTCGGCGGGGCCGCGCTGCTCGCCCTGCTGCTCGCCCTGACCTACGACGCCCAGCCCGTCGGCGGCCACGCGCTGACCGGCAGCCTCGTGGGCGGGGCCGCCGTCACGGGCCTGCTGCTGCTCTACGCGCGCGGGCGCCGCCGCCGGGCCCGCGGCGCCGTCGTCGCGCTGCTCGCCGTCACCGTCCTCGCGGGGGCCACGTACTGCGTCTACGGCCTCACCGACCTCCTCGACCCCGCCAAGCGCGGCCCCGCCCGCGCCCAGACCATGACGGAGCTGGGGCTCAACGTCCGTCGGGTGCTCGCCCCGCACGAGGACTGGCCCGCCACGCGCACCGACCCCGGGCCCGAGGTCTTCGTCACCAACAACGACGCGATGCTGCTCGGCACCGGGGGCGGCTCGTACTACAGCAGCTACATCACCCAGGAGACCGCCGACGCGCTGGCCGGGCTCGGCCTCGGCGAGGCCATGGGCGGCCGGCACCTGTGGCCCGTCCGGGACCCCGTCCTCCAGGCCCTCCTCGGCATCGGCGCCACCGTCGACGTCATCGACACCGACGGGGCCCGGGCCCGCGGCACGACCGCCCTGCCGCTGGTCGCCGTACGGCCGCCGGGCAGCGACCGGGCGTACGGCGCCCCCGCGGACTCGGTGTGGGCCCGGCGCCAGGCGGCGCTGGGCGCGCGGGTGTACGAGGTGCCCGCGCTCAGCGCCCAGGACCCGCGGCGCGGCCTGCGGCTGAGCCCGGACGCGGCGGACACGGCTGCCGGCGCACCGGCCGTCGCCGCCGGGAACACCTTCACCGCACGGTGCACGCCCGGGGCGCGCGCCTTCCTCTACGCGCCCGCGCTGCGCGCCGACGTCGCGCCCGCCGGCGGCTCCTCCGAGGGCTTCTACGGCGATCCGCCGCAGCGGCTGGCCCCGCTCAAGGAGCTGGGCGCGGTCCCGGCCGACGGCCGCTTCACCTTCACCGTGCACACCGGCGAGGACGGCCAGTCGCTCCCGGCCGACGCGCTCGGCTGTCTGGACGTCCCGGCCTTCGAACAGGCCGTGCGGACCCTGCGGGAGACCGGCGGCGCAGCCGTCGAGACCGGCGGGCACTCCCTGACCGCCCGCCTCCCGAAGGGCTCCACCGGCACCGCCGTGGTCGCCACCACCGCTCCCCCGGGCTGGACCTGCTCGGTCGACGGCGGCCCGTCCCGGCCGCCGGTGTCCTACCAGGGGCTGCTCGGCGTACCGCTCGGCAAGGGCGGCGCGGACCGGATCGACTGCGCCTACACCCCGCCGGGCCTGTCCGCCGGACTCGCCGGAACCGCCACCGGCGCCCTGACCCTCCTCGGCACGACCGCCGCGACCCGGCTGCGGGGGCGCGGGCTCGGGCGAAGGCGCTGACACCAGCGCGGGCCGGGCGGACCCGGCCCGGGCGGGCCACGCGGAAGGGCCCCGCACCGTTTCCGGTGCGGGGCCCTTCCCTTGCGACTGCGCGGCCGTCAGGCCTGCGGCATGGCGGCCAGCTGGGCCTGGATCCGGGCGATGTCCGCCTCGGCCTTGGCGAGGCGGCCCTTGATCTTGTCCACGACGTTGTCGGGCGCCTTGGCGAGGAAGGCCTCGTTGCCGAGCTTGCCCTCCGCCTGCTGCTTCTCCTTCTCGGCGGCGCCGAGGTCCTTGGAGAGCCGCTTGCGCTCGGCGGCCACGTCGATGGTGCCCGACAGGTCGAGCGCGACGGTGGCACCGCCGACCGGCAGGGTGGCGGTGGCGCTGAAGGCATCGCCCTCCGGCTGGAGGCGCAGCACCTGCCGGATGGCCGCCTCGTGCGCGGCGAGCGCGGTGGCGGACAGGTCCAGGCGGGCCGGGACCTTCTGCTTGTCGTCGAGGCCCTGCTCCTTGCGGAAGCGGCGCACCTCGCGGACCAGGCTCTGGACGCCCTCGATCTCGGCCTCGGCGGCCGCGTCGCGGAACCCGCTGTCCTTCGGCCACTCGGCGATCACGAGGGACTCACCGCCGGTCAGCGTGGTCCACAGGGTCTCGGTGACGAACGGGACCACCGGGTGCAGCAGCCGCAGCATGACGTCGAGGACCTCGCCCAGGACCCGGGCGGAGGCCTTCGCCGGCTCGCCGCCCGCGAAGAAGGTCGTCTTCGACAGCTCGACGTACCAGTCGAAGACCTCGTCCCACGCGAAGTGGTAGAGGGCGTCCGACAGCTTCGAGAACTGGTAGTCCTCGTAGTAGGCGTCGGCCTGCGCGACCGTCTCGTTCAGGCGCGACAGCACCCAGCGGTCGGTGGCGGACAGCTCCTCGACCGGCGGCAGGTCGCCCTCGATCGTGGCGCCGTTCATCATCGCGAAGCGGGTGGCGTTCCAGATCTTGTTGGCGAACTTGCTGGAGGCCTGGACCCAGTCCTCGCCGATCGGGACGTCGACACCCGGGTTGGCGCCGCGAGCCAGGGTGAAGCGGACGGCGTCGGAGCCGTACTTGTCCATCCAGTCCAGCGGGTTGACCGCGTTGCCGAAGGACTTCGACATCTTCTTGCCGCGCTCGTCGCGGACCATGCCGTGCAGGGCGATGGTGCCGAACGGCGGGGTGCCGTCCATCGCGTACAGGCCGAACATCATCATCCGGGCGACCCAGAAGAAGAGGATGTCGTAGCCGGTGACCAGGACGGCGTTCGGGTAGAACTTCGCCAGGCTGTCGGTCTGCTGCGGCCAGCCGAGCGTGGAGAACGGCCACAGGCCGGAGGAGAACCAGGTGTCCAGGACGTCCGTGTCCTGGGTCCAGCCCTCGCCGGTCGGCGGCTGCTCGTCGGGGCCGACGCAGACGATCTCGCCGTTCGGGCCGTACCAGACCGGGATGCGGTGGCCCCACCACAGCTGGCGCGAGATGCACCAGTCGTGGAGGTTGTCGACCCAGTCGAAGTACCGCTTCTCCATCTCCTGCGGGTGGATCTTGACCTTGCCGTCGCGGACCGCGTCACCGGCGGCCTGGGCGAGCGGGGCGACCTTGACCCACCACTGGAGCGACAGGCGCGGCTCGATGGTGGTCTTGCAGCGGGAGCAGTGCCCCACCGAGTGGGTGTACGGGCGCTTCTCCGCGACGATCCGGCCCTCGGCGCGCAGCGCGGCGACGATGGCGGAGCGGGCCTCCAGGCGGTCCAGACCCAGGAAGGGGCCGTGGACCGTGATGACGGCGTGCTCGTCCATGACCGCGAGGTTGGGCAGGCCGTGGCGCTGACCGATCTCGAAGTCGTTGGGGTCGTGCGCCGGGGTCACCTTGACGGCACCGGTGCCGAACTCGGGGTCGACGTGCGCGTCCGCGACGACCGGGATGCGGCGCCCGGTGAGCGGCAGCTCGATCTCCGTGCCGACGAGGTGCGCGTAGCGCTCGTCCTCCGGGTGGACGGCGACGGCCGTGTCACCCAGCATCGTCTCGGCGCGGGTGGTGGCGACCACGATGGACGCGTCGCCCTCGCCGTAGCGGATGGAGACGAGCTCGCCCTCGTCGTCCTGGTACTCGACCTCGATGTCGGAGATCGCGGTGAGGCAGCGCGGGCACCAGTTGATGATGCGCTCGGCCCGGTAGATCAGCTCGTCGTCGTAGAGCTTCTTGAAGATGGTCTGGACGGCCTCGGAGAGGCCCTCGTCCATGGTGAAGCGCTCGCGCGACCAGTCGACGCCGTCGCCGAGGCGACGCATCTGCCCGGAGATCTGACCGCCGGACTCGTCCTTCCACTGCCAGACCCGCTCGATGAACGCCTCGCGGCCCAGGTCGTGGCGGGACTTGCCCTCCTTGGCGAGTTCGCGCTCGACGACGTTCTGGGTGGCGATGCCCGCGTGGTCCATGCCGGGCTGCCACAGGGTCTCGTACCCCTGCATGCGCTTGCGGCGCGTGAGGGCGTCGATCAGCGTGTGCTCGAAGGCGTGCCCCAGGTGGAGGCTTCCGGTGACGTTCGGCGGGGGGATGACGATGGCGTACGGGGGCTTCTCGCTCTTCTCGTCCGCCTCGAAGTACCCACGCTCTACCCAGCGCTCGTAGAGCTTCCCCTCTACGTCGGCCGGCACGTACGCGGTCGGCAGTTCGGAGTCGGGGCTGCTGGGTGTCTGCGTGTTCTCGGTCACGGGCACAGGATACGGGCGGCCCCCACCCCGTTACGAATCGATACCGCATCCCACCGCCCGTTGACCTGCCCATGGCAGGTCGGCGTCACTGAGCCCATGAACGAGAACGATCAACAGACGGCGCAGCCCCCCGTACCGACTTCCCCCGCCCCCTACGCGCCGGCCCCGTCACGGCCGCCGTCGAAGGCGAAGCGCACCCTGTGGGTCGTCGTGGGAGCACTCGTGATGGCGGCGAGCGTGCTGGGCGGGCGGCTGGCCATGAACGCGTTACTGGACCCCGACGAGCCGAAGGCGGCGAGCGCACCCGTACCCCAGCGATCAGAACCTGCGGCGGCCCCCGAACCGGCTGACGCGGGCCGCTACCGCCTGGCACCACCCGCTTCCTTCCAGGGCCTGACGCTCCAGGACTCCGGTCCGCGGGTCGATGCCATCAAGCAGGGTCAGGGCCCGGCGAAGCCCGGCACTACGCCCGTGGCCGTCGTGTACGCGGACGAGGAGGGCACGGCGCAGCTCGTCGTCAGCGGCGTAGCCGGCCGCTTCGGCGCCGTGGATCCGGCCGCAGCGCTGGACAGCGGCTTCCTCGCCCTGCAGATCGAGCACGGGCAGATCCTCGACCACGACGCCGGCACACCGGCGGGCGCCGTCATGCGCTGCGGCACTCCCACGCTCCAACGCGTGACGATCCCGCTCTGCATGTGGGCCGACCACAGCACGCTGGTGACGGTCACCGTCCCCATCGAGAACGAGCCGATCACGACCGGTGAACTCGCCGCGCGGACAAAGGCGCTGCGCGAGGCGATGCAGGTCCCCGCGTCGTAGTTCGGTAACGCCGAGGCCCCCGGGGCACGGATACTCGCGTCCTTCCGACAGGATGTGAACAACATAAGTAGTTCCTAAGGGGGACGCGGGTATGAGTTACAACCAGCCAGGGCCGTACGGCGGCCAGCAGCCGCAGCAGCCGGGACCGTACGGCCAGCAGCCGCCGCAGCCCGGGTACGGCTACCCGCAGCAGCAGCCCGGCTACCAGCAGCCGGGCTACCCCCAGCAGCCCCCGCCGGCGCCCGCCCCGGGCTACGGCTACCCCCAGCAGCCGGGCGTACCCCCGCAGGGCTACCAGCAGCCGGGTTACCAGCAGCCGCAGCAGCCGGGCTACCCCCAGCCCGGCTACCAGCAGCCCCCGAAGAAGTCCAAGACGGGCGTGATCGTCCTCTCGGTGATCCTCGCGATCGCGGTCATCGGCGGCGCGGGCTGGTACTTCACGAAGGGCGGCGGCTCCTCGGGCGGCGGCGCCGTGGCCGCGGACACCAAGGGCTACAAGCTCACCTACCCGGCCTCGGTCGACGAGTACCCGAAGGACACCACGTCGCCCGCCACGCCCGATACCCCGCTCACGGGCGAGGCCAAGACCAACGCCGAATCGCTCGGGGTGAAGAACCCGCACAACGCGTCGGCCACGTACAAGACCGGAACGGGGGCGTCGGGCAAGCAGATCTCCGCCTACGGGTTCTGGGGGGAGATCGACGACCCCGCGAAGGCGGTCGACTCGTACTTCGCCACCATCACGATGGCGAGCAAGAAGAACGCGGCAAGCGGCTTCACTTACGAACTCGCCGGCACCCCGAAGGAGTTCACTCCGGCCGGCTTCAAGGGCGCCGTGATGAAGTGCGTCAACCTGAAGATGACGGCGACGAAGAACGTCAAGCCGGGCGAGCCGAGTTCGGCCACCATCCCCACATGCGTCTGGGGTGACCACTCGACGCTGGCCGTCACCAACCGGATGGACTTGGCCGCGATCCTGGTCGGCAGCAGCAGCGGCAGCCTCGACGACGCGTCGAAGACCGCCGCGAAGCTCTACAACACCAGCCGCACCAAGGTCTGATCCGCAGGGCTGAAGCCGTGAACGCGCGAAGGGGCGCCCCGGGTGATCCGGGGCGCCCCTTCGCGTGGTGGGTGCGGCGGGCGTCAGGCCGACTTCTCCTGCGGGCCCTGGTCCTTCGGGACGATCCGCGGGACCAGCGTGGGGTTCACGTTGGAGCGGACGACCTCGGAGGTGACGACGACACGGGCCACGTCCTTGCGGGACGGGACCTCGTACATCACCGACATCAGGACCTCTTCCATGATGGCGCGCAGGCCGCGCGCGCCCGTCTGGCGGAGGATCGCCTGGTCCGCGATGGCTTCGAGCGCCTCGCGCTCGAAGTCCAGCTCGACACCGTCGAGTTCGAACAGCCGTTGGTACTGCTTCACCAGGGCGTTGCGCGGCTCGATCAGGATCTGCAGCAGGGCCTCGCGGTCCAGGTTGTGCACCGAGGTGATGACGGGGAGACGGCCGATGAACTCGGGGATCATCCCGAACTTCACCAGGTCCTCCGGCATGACCTCGTGGAACTGATCGCTGGCCTCGATCTCGCGCTTCGAGCGGATCGTCGCCCCGAAGCCGATGCCCTTGGCGCCGGCGCGCGACTCGATGATCTTCTCCAGGCCGGAGAAGGCTCCGCCCACGATGAAGAGCACGTTCGTCGTGTCGATCTGGATGAACTCCTGGTGCGGGTGCTTCCGGCCGCCCTGCGGCGGAACGGAGGCGGTCGTGCCCTCCAGGATCTTCAGCAGGGCCTGCTGGACGCCCTCGCCCGACACGTCGCGCGTGATCGACGGGTTCTCGCTCTTGCGAGCCACCTTGTCGATCTCGTCGATGTAGATGATCCCGGTCTCGGCCTTCTTGACGTCGTAGTCAGCGGCCTGGATCAGCTTGAGCAGGATGTTCTCGACGTCCTCGCCGACGTACCCGGCCTCCGTCAGCGCCGTCGCGTCGGCGATGGCGAACGGGACGTTGAGCATCCGCGCGAGCGTCTGGGCCAGCAGCGTCTTGCCGGAACCCGTGGGTCCCAGCAGGAGGATGTTGGACTTCGCGAGCTCGATCGCGTCGTCACGGCCCTGCGCGCCGCCGTTCTCGCCGGCCTGGACGCGCTTGTAGTGGTTGTACACCGCGACGGAGAGCGCCTTCTTCGCCGGCTCCTGGCCGACGACGTAGCCCTCCAGGAACTCGTAGATCTCGCGAGGCTTGGGGAGTTCCTCCCACCTGACCTCGGAGGTCTCGGCCAGTTCCTCTTCGATGATCTCGTTGCAGAGGTCGATGCACTCGTCGCAGATGTACACACCGGGACCTGCGATGAGCTTCTTCACCTGCTTCTGGCTCTTTCCGCAGAACGAGCACTTGAGCAGGTCGCCACCATCACCGATGCGTGCCACGAGGTGCTTCCCCTTCGCCTGGGAGACGCTTGGTTCAGCGCTCCTGGTGCCTCTATCCGACGGTACCTTGCCAAGTGCCCCCTGCGGGGCCCCCTTGACGTGGTTCACATCGCCTTCTGCGACGGTCGCCCACGCCAAGGGGCGGCAAGGATCAGACCGCGTTGCTCTTGCGGGTGGAGACGATCTGGTCGATCAGGCCGTACGCGAGGGCGTCCTCGGCCGTCAGGATCTTGTCGCGCTCGATGTCGTCGCGGATCTTCTCCAGCGGCGTCGTCGAGTGCTTGGCCAGCATGGTCTCCAGCTGGTCGCGCATGCGCAGGATCTCGTTGGCCGCGATCTCCAGGTCGGAGAGCTGCTCGCGGCCGGTGCCGCCGGACGGCTGGTGGATCAGCACGCGGGCGTTCGGCAGCGCCATGCGCTTGCCCGGGGTACCGGCGGCCAGCAGGACGGCGGCGGCGGAGGCCGCCTGGCCCATGCAGACCGTCTGGATGTCCGGCTTCACGAACTGCATCGTGTCGTAGATCGCCGTCAGCGCGGTGAAGGAGCCACCGGGGCTGTTGATGTAGATGGAGATGTCGCGGTCCGGGTCCATCGACTCCAGGCACAGCAGCTGCGCCATGACGTCGTTGGCGGAGGCGTCGTCGATCTGCACGCCGAGGAAGATCACGCGCTCCTCGAAGAGCTTCGCGTACGGGTCGTACTCGCGCACGCCCTGCGAGGTGCGCTCGACGAAGCGCGGGATGACGTAGCGGTTGTCCACCTGCGGACCGGTGTGGAGGCCGCTCGCGGGAGAGAGGTTGTTCATGTACATCGGGGTTTTCACCATCCTGGTGGCGTTCTACGGCTGTCGGCTGGGGTGCGTGCGGTCTCCGCCGGGGTCGGGGACCCCGGCGCTGCCCGGGGATCAGGCCCCGGTGCCACCGCCACCCGGAACGTTGGACGCGGCCGAGATGATCTCGTCGATCAGGCCGTACTCCTTGGCCTCCTCGGACGTGAACCAACGGTCGCGGTCGCCGTCGCGGATGATCGCTTCGACCGTCTGGCCCGAGTGGAACGCGGTGATCTCGGCCATGCGCTGCTTGGTGCGCAGCAGGTACTGGGCCTGGATCTTGATGTCCGAGGCGGTGCCGCCGATGCCCGCGGAACCCTGGTGCATCAGGATGTCGGTGTTCGGCAGGGCGAAACGCTTGCCCTTGGCGCCGCCCGTGAGCAGGAACTGGCCCATCGAGGCCGCCATGCCCATGCCGATGGTGACGACGTCGTTCGGGATGTACTGCATGGTGTCGTAGACGGCCATGCCGGCCGTCACCGAGCCACCGGGGCTGTTGATGTACAGGTAGATGTCCTTCTCCGGCTCGGCGGCCAGGAGCAGGAGCTGCGCCGTGATCTTGTTGGCGATGTCGTCGTCGACCTGCTGGCCGAGGAAGATGATGCGCTCGCCGAGCAGCCGGTTGTAGACATGGTCGCCGAGGCCGCCACCGATGGACGGCTCACCCGCGGCGTAAGGCTTCAGATTCGTCACGTATCCACCTGCTCGTCTCCGACGGCTCACGTGCCGTCTCAGCGTGTCTTTCAGGGGCCGCGGCTCGGCCGATGCGGACTTGTCCGCCGGCGTCCGGGTACTCCCGCAACCCTCGTATTCATGGACCCTAACGCGCAGGTCGGACAACGCCATCCCGCTTCCCGAACTGTTCGCTCGGAGCGCAAGCTCCGGAGCCCCGCGCGAGGCGAAGCCGAAGGGCCCGGGCGCATCCGCGTCCGGGCCCTTCGGGCACTGCTCACAAGCCTCGCGGGAGGACCGTGACCGGCCCTCCGCCTGGGCTTACTTGGCCTCTTCGGCCTTGTCGGCGTCAGCCGCGTCGGCGTCGACCGCGGCCTCGACCGTCTCGGCGGCCTGCTCCTCGTCCTCGTCGGACAGGTCGACCTCGACACCGTTGGTGTCGGTCACCTTGGCGGCCTCCACGACGACCGCGAGGGCCTTGCCGCGGGCGACCTCGCCGACCAGCATCGGGACCTGGCCGCCTTCGACGACGGCCTGGGCGAACTGGTCCGGGGACATGCCGGAGGACTGCGCGCGGCGCATGAGGTGCTCGGTGAGCTCCTCCTGGTTCACGTTCAGCTTCTCCTTGTTGACCAGCTCGTCGAGGAGGAACTGGGTCTTGATGCCCTTGACGGCCTGCTCGCGCGTCTCGGCGTCGAACTCCTCGACCGTCTTGCCCTGGATCTCCAGGTACTTCTCGATGGTCAGGCCCATCTGGCCCAGCTGGTGGTGCTCCAGGCTGTGCTTGCGGGTGTTGACCTCGTCCTCGAGGAGCTTCTCGGGGATCGGGACCTCGGCGAGCTCCAGGAACTTCTCCAGCACGCGCTCCTGGGCCTGGGTGGCCTGGTCGTACTGCTTCATGTTCTCGAGGCGCTTGCGGCTGTCGGCCTGCAGCTCCGCCAGCGTGTCGAACTCGCTCGCGGTCTGGGCGAACTCGTCGTCCAGCTCCGGCAGCTCGCGGGCGGAGACCTTGGTGACCTTCACGGTGACCTCGGCGTCCTTGCCCTCGGCGGAACCGCCCTTGAGCTGCGAGGTGAAGGTGGCCTCGCCACCGGCCTCCAGGCCGGTCACGGCCTCGTCGATGCCTTCGAGCAGCTCGCCCGAGCCGATGGTGTACGAGACGTCGGACGCGACGCCGTCCTCGAGGACCTCACCGTCGACCTTGGCTTCGAGGTCGATCGTCACGACGTCGCCCTCGGCGGCGGCGCGCTCGACGACGTTGGTGGTCGCGAAGCGGCCGCGAAGCTGCTCGATCGACTTCTCGACGTCCTCGTCGGTGACCTCGACCGCGTCGACCTCGACCTCGATGCCGGAGTAGTCCGGGATCTCGACGGTCGGGCGGACGTCGACCTCGGCGGTGAAGGCCAGCAGTTCGCCGTCCTTCAGCTCCGTGATGTCGACCTCGGGCTGACCCAGCGGGTTGACCTCGGCTTCGTTGACCGCCTCGGTGTAGAACTTCGGGAGGGCGTCGTTGACGGCCTCCTCCAGCACAGCACCGCGGCCGAAGCGCTGGTCGATGACTCGGGCCGGGATCTTGCCCTTACGGAAGCCCTTCACCGTGACCTGCTGGTTGATCTTCTTGTACGCCGCGTCGAGGCTGTCCTTGAGCTCCTCGAAGGGCACCTCAACAGTGAACCGAACCCGAGTAGGGTTCAGGGTCTCCACGGCGCTCTTCACGGTTGGTCTCCTTGTGGCTGACTGCTGGGGTTCTGCTGACGCTGCGATTCAGCGGTTCAGCGGATCGGGCCCGGTACATCAGACACACGGGCACGCAGCTTGCATAGTAACCGCAAGCGGTAAGCAGCCCACAACGCGATCATCATGTCGGCGACGACCCGCCGCTGGCGAAGGCGGCCCCGCCGGGCACCTCGGGGCCCGTCGACGACGGTGCTGGTGGTGCGCGTGCGGTGGTGCCACAGGTGCATCGCGGCGGTGCCGCGTGATGTTGGTCGGGGTGGCCGGATTCGAACCGACGACCTTCCGCTCCCAAAGCGGACGCGCTACCAAGCTGCGCCACACCCCGTCGGTGCGACACGTAGGGTACATGCCCGGAGACGTTCCGGAGCGCGCGCGTGAGGGAACTCCCGAGGGAACGCGCGGAGCGGCGCGCGACACGTGGCCGGGAATGCGGTGTGCGATCGCCCGCCGGAACCGGCTAGGATGCTGCGTGTGCCACGGTCAGTGACCTGCGGTACGCACTGTGCGGGCGTAGCTCAATGGTAGAGCCCTAGTCTTCCAAACTAGCTACGCGGGTTCGATTCCCGTCGCCCGCTCTTGAAGAACGAAGGGCCAGGTCGGAGGTTGTTTCCTCGACTTGGCCCTTCGGCGTTCCCGGGGCGTCCGCGACAGGGTGCCCGAGTGGGAGCTGTGGCGCGTCGGCGACCGCTACTTGCCGGTCAGGAAGGGTGAACCGCCGATGGTGGAGCTGATCTGTGACGTGGCGCTGGCGGGCGGGGAGGGGAAGGGGTGACGGGGCGTCTGCGGTTCGGCTGGGAGGTGGCCGGGGCGGGGTGGGTCGTGTGTCGGGTCTCCGATGGCGCTTCGGAGTGGAAGGGCGTCGTCGGTTACCTCACGGACGCCTTGGCCGACACGTTGCGCGCGGTGGTCGGGCTCTACGGGGCCACGGGCGTCCAGCGGATCTCCTTCGACCTCGAACCGGCCGAAGCGCGGTGGCGGCTGCGGCGCCACGGTGCGGATGTGTCCGTCGAGGTCCGCCAGTTCCCGGACATGACCACGAGCTGGGACGCACCCGACGACGCGGGCACCCTCGTGTGGAGCGCCACGCGGCCCCTCGGCGAGCTGGCGCACGCGGTGCTGGAGGCCGCCGAGGAGGTGCTACGGACCCACGGCGAAGCCGGGTACCTGAGCGAGTGGGGTGCCCATCCCTTCCCCCTGGCGGCCCTGCGCGAGCTGCGGCGGCTGCACGGGCGCAACGACGCCTGCCCGGCTCTAGAGCTTGATGCCGGCGATGGTGTCCGCGAGGGAGTTGAGGAAGCGGTTCACGTCGGGCGCGATGGAGCTGGACGCCAGGAAGAACCCGAAGAGGGCGGCCACGATCGCGGGGCCCGCCTTGATGTGGTTGCCGCGGATCAGCACCACCAGGATGACCGCCAACAGAACCACCACAGACAGCGAAATGGCCACTACTGATCACACCTTCGGTCGTCCCCTGGTCGGCCCGGGGCCGCGCGGCCACGCGCGTCCCCAGGAACATCGTGCCACCAACGGGCCCCGCCTATCCGCCCGGTGACGACCCTTTCTGCCAACGGGGCCGGTTTCAGAGCCCGAGCAGGGACCGGACGCGGGCATATTTGGCGGTCAAACGCAGCCGGGTCGCCCCGTCCAGTACGGACAGGCGGTCGGGGTCCGCGTTGTGGGCGAGGTCCGCCTCCTTGACGAGCAGCGCTCCCGGGGTCGCCAGGATGCGCGCGGTGTACTCCTCGACCGGCTCGCCCGGGCGCTTGGTGACCGCCAGGACCATGTCCTTCACGGACTGCGGGAGGGCGGCGCGGTCCAACCACTCGCGGCTCAGGGCGTCGTCCTCGACCGCGTCGTGCAGCCAGGCCGCCGCCTGCTGCTCCGCGCTGCCGCCGCGGGCCCGGACGCCCTCCGCGACGGCGGCGAGGTGCTCGGCGTAGGGGCGGCCCGCCTTGTCGGTCTGGCCCTCATGCGCCGCGCGGGCCAGGGCCTCGACCTCGGCCAGGGTGAGGGGCGTGGACGGGGACGGTGCGGGGTGGTCGTCGGTCATGCGGTTCCTTCGGCGGCGCGGCGCAGGGCCCGGGCGGCCCGGTGCACGTCGGCGGACGTGGTGCGCCAGTTGGAGAACGCGGCGCGCAGGGCGGGCGTTCCCGCGTAGACGGTGGGGGTGACGAAGACTTCGTCGTTCGCGGCCTCCCGCAGGGCGGTCAGGCGGGCCGGGGTGGGGTCGGTGGCCAGGGTGAAGCAGACCACGTTCAGCCGGACCGGCGCGAGCAGGGTGAAGGCCGGGTCGCCGTCGAGTTCCGCGCCCAGCTCCCGGGCGCAGGAGATGTCCCGTTCGACGATCTCCCGGTGGCCCTGGCGACCGTACGCGCGCAGCGTGAACCAGGCCGCCAGGGCCCGCAGTCGGTGGGAGTTCTCGGGGGTGAGGTGGACGAGGTCGGGCTGGTCGCCGAGCGGGCCGAGGTAGGCGGCGGCGTTCTGGAAGACGCGGGCCTGGAGATCGCGGCGGCGGGTGAACAGGACGGCGCTGTCGTACGGGACGTTGAGCCACTTGTGGAGGTCGACGGTGACGGAGTCGGCGGCGTCGAGCCCGTCCGTGAGGTGGGCGTGCTCCGGCGAGAGGGCGGCGAAGGCGCCGAACGCGGCGTCGGTGTGGAGCCAGAAGTCGTGGCGTTCGCGCAGTGCGGCGACGGCGCGGAGGTCGTCGAAGTCGACGGTGTTGACGGTGCCGGCGTTGGCGACGACCACGCAGGGGCCGGGGGCGTCGGCGAGGGCGCGCTCCAGGGCGGCCGGGTCCACGGCTTCGCGGCCGGGCAGGGTCGGCACGGTCACCAGGGCCGCGCGGCCGAGGCCGAGGACGGCGAGGGCCTTGGCGATGGAGGAGTGCGGGGCGCCGGAGAGGACCCGGACGGGGCCGAGGGCGGCGGCGCCGTCCTCGGCCGGGGAGACTCCGGCGCGCTCGCCGAGCCACTCGCGGGCGAGGGCGAGGCCCGTGGTGTTGGACATGGTGGCGCCGCTGACGAAGGTGCCGGTGTGGGCGGCGGTCAGGCCGAAGAGGTCGCGCAGCCAGGTGGTGGTCTCGCGCTCCAGGTCCTGGCCGGCGGGGTCGAGGGCGGAGTTGGAGTTCTGGTCGTGGGCGGCGGTCAGCCAGTCCCCGGCGAGGGCGGCGGGGGTGGCGCCGCCGGTGACGAAGCCGAGGTAGCGGGGGCCGGCGGAGGCGGAGAAGCGGGGGGCCCAGTGTTCCTGGAAGGCGGTGAGGGTGTCGGCCAGGCCCTTGCCGAGGTTGGGGAGGGGGGTGGGGGTTCCCGTGCCGGTTCCCTCGCCGGGGGCGGGGGGCGGTACGACGGGGCGGTCGGCCAGGGTGGCCAGGGTGGCGGCTGCGGCGCGGTGGGTGGCGTCGAGTAGGGCGGGGAGGTTGGCCAGGTCGGCGGCGAGGATGGGGTGCATGGGGGCACGCTAGGTCGGGTGGCGGTGGGGGCACCGGGCCAATCGCCGTCAAGTGGCCGGTCGCCTCCGGCGGGGGTGGGGCGGGCTCCGGTCGTGGGTCGTCCGCCTCGAACGCCGGCGGGGCTGGAAGTGGTGCGGGCGTGCACCCGACGCCGAGGTCGTAGGCCCTCCGGGGGCGCCTCAAACGCCGGCGGGGCTGAATTGGGCGGTGAACCGGACGCCGAGGTCGTGGGCCCACCAGGGTGCCTCGGACGGCGGCGGGGCTGGAAGTGGTGCGAGCGTGCACCCGACGCCGAGGTCGTGGGCCCTCCGGGGCGCCTCAAACGCCGGCGGGGCTGGATTGGGCGGTGAACCGGACGCCGAGGTCGTGGGCCCACCAGGGTGCCTCGGACGGCGGCGGGGCTGGAAGTGGTGCGGGCGTGCACCCGACGCCGAGGTCGCAGGCCCTCCGGGGGCGCCTCAAACGCCGGCGGGGCTGGATCGGGCGGTGAACCGGCCACCGAGGTCGTGGGCCCACCAGGGTGCCTCGGACGGCAGCGGGGCTGGAAGTGGTGCGAGCGTGCACCCGACGCCGAGGTCGCAGGCCCTCCGGGGGCGCCTCAAACGCCGGCGGGGCTGGATGGGGGGTGCGCGGCGGTGGGCCTCGCGCGTTGGTGGGGGCGGCGTAGGGTCGCGGGATGACGGGGAGAGCGGTGGGGAAGTCGGTTGTGGGGCGGGCTCGGTGGGGGTCCGGCGTTGTGGTGGTCGTGCTGGCGGGGGTGCTCGTCGGGTGTGACACCCCGCCGCCACCGGCGGCCGCGCCCCGGGCTACCGGGCGGCCGGTGCCCGAGGCGTCGCGCCTGCCGCGGTCGGAAGGGGACGTGGGGGCCGCCGGCGGCGCTTGTCCCGCGGGGGGTGTCCGGGTCGTCGAGGGGCAGGGGGACGCGGCGATGGGCTTGCGGGTCGGGCGGCTGCGGCTGGTCAACTGTGCCGCCGAGCCGTACCGCTTGGAGGGCTACCCGGAGGTGCGGGTGCTCGACGCGGACGCCCGGCAGGCGCAGGTGTCGGTGGTGCACGGTTCCGGCGGGATCACCACCGGCGTGTCCGGCATGGACCAGCCCCCGCAGCCCGTGGTCCTGATGCCCGGGGAGGCCGCGAGCTTCCCGCTGCTCTGGCGGAACACGGTCACCGACGGGGCCGCGGTCGACGGCCGCTACGTCGAGGTGGTGCCGCGCCCGGGCGCCCCCGCCGTCCGGTTGAAGCTCGAAGATCCCCTCGACCTCGGGACCACCGGGAAGCTCGGCATCGGCCCGTGGCAGGACACCCGGACCGCGCCGTGATCGTCTGGCTCAACGGTCCCTTCGGCGGCGGGAAGACGCAGACCGCGCACGAACTGCTGCGCCGACTGCCCGGCAGCGTGCTGTGCGATCCGGAGCACATCGGCTTCGGGCTGCACCGCACGCTGCCGCCCGCGCTCCGCGGGGACTTCCAGGATCTCCCCGCCTGGCGCCGGGGCGTCTTCGAGGTGTTGGACCTGGCCGCGAGCCGGCACCCGGGGCCGGTGCTGGTCCCGATGACCGTCACCGATCCGCGCTACTTCGCCGAGACGGTCGGGCTGCTGCGCGAACGCGGCCACGACGTACGGCACTTCGCCCTGCTGGCCGACCGCGCGACGGTCCTGCGGCGGCTGCGCGAACGCGGTCTCGGCCGCGGGCTGAAGCGCGAGAGCTTCGCCGTGGCGCGCCTCGACGGCGCCCTGGAGGCCCTGCGCGCACCGGAGTTCGCGGAGCACCTGTGGACGGACCGGCTGTCGGTGTCCGGGGTCGCGGACCGGATCGCCGCGAGCGCGGGCCTGGCGCTGGCCCCGGACACGGACGGCCCGCTGCGCGCACGGCTGCGGCGCACGCTGGTCGGCGTGCGCCACATCCGCTTCGACTAGAGCGTGTTCAGGCCGCCGATCTCCGCAGGGCGTGGCGGGCCGGGAGGGACGTGGCCAGGAGGGCGAGGACGAGGGCTCCGGCGGCGAAGGAGCCGTAGACCAGCGGCGGGACGTAGGGCGCCTCGCCGGTGAGGGTCTTCGTCATCGGGATCAAGGTGGCGGCGGCGATGGCGGAGCCGAGGGTCAGGCCGGCGCCGGCGACCAGGAGGGCCTCCCAGCGGATCATGCGGAGCACCTGGCGGCGGGTGGAGCCGACGAGGCGCAGCAGGGTCAGCTCGCGGCGCCGGTCCAGGACGGTCATGGCGAGGGTGTTGGCTGCGGCGAGGGCCGCGAAGCCGCCGAGTACGGCCGCCATGACGGTGTTGGCCCAGGCGTTCAGCCGCCGGTCCATGTCCTGGGCGGTGGCCCAGCCGCTCTTGTCGGTGAGCGTGCCGCCGAGGTCCGCGAGGCCGGGCGAGGAGCCGCGGACGAGGAGTTCGGTGGCGGCGGGCGCGGTGCGGTGCGCGACGAGGTCGGCGGCGGGGAGGGTGACCTCGCCGAAGCCGAGGCCCCGTTCGTAGACCGCGACGACCTCGGGGGCGGCCCGGACGCCGTCGGGCAGCCGCAGCTCCATCCGGCCGCCCGGGCGCACCCCGGCGGCTTCGGCGAGGCCCCGGTCGACGGCGACGGTGCCGGGGCGGAGCGCGCCGAGGGAGCCGGCGCGCACGCCGAGGTCCACTACGGGGGTGAGGTCGCCGCCGGTGACCTGCGCGGAGGCGCTGCGCAGCTGGGCGCCGGAGCCGGAGCCGATGGGCACGAGGACGGAGGTGCGGCTGACGGCGACGGCCGCGCCGACCCCGGGGAGGGCGGCCGCGCGGGCCGCGGCGTCGGAGGGGAGCCCGGCTCCGGCCGGTGCGCTGACGATGTGGTCGGCCAGCAGCCCCGCGGCCTGCTGGTGGCCGGTGGCCCGGTCCGCCGAGGTCTGGAGGAAGACCAGGGTGGAGGAGAAGGCGACGGCCAGCACGATGGGCGTGAGGGCGGAGGCCAGCCTGCGGGCGTTGGTGCGGGAGTTGGCGGCGGCGAGGGCGCCGGCCGGGCCGGTGGCGCGCAGCGGGAGGCCGAGGACCGTGGCGCAGCCGCGGGCGATCAGCGGTCCGAGCAGGGCCACGGCGAGCATGAAGAGCATGACGACGCCGGGTCCGGCGGCGGCCGCGGCGCTCACGGAGCCGCCGGAGGCCAGGCCCGCGCAGGCGAATCCGCCGGCCACGGCGACGATGCCGAGCGCGGTGCGGATCCGGCCGGGGCGCAGGCGTTCCACGGCGGCTTCGGCGAGGGCGGCGCCGGGCCGGATGCGGGCGGGGCGGCGGGCGGCGGCCCAGCCCGCGAGGAGGGCGGTGACGAGGCCGGTGCCGATGGCGCTGACGAGCGGGATCCAGGAGACGGCGAGCTCGACGGGGGCCGGGACCGCGCCCTTGTCCTGGAGCTGCCCGAACCACCAGTGCGCCAGCGCGATGCCGGGCAGGCAGCCCAGGACGCCGGCGAGGGGGGCGACGAGGAGCGCCTCGGTGGCGACGGAGCGGCGGATCTGGCGCGGGGTGGCTCCGACGGCGCGCAGCAGGGCGTACTCGCGGGAGCGTTGGCCGACGCCGAGTGCGATGGCCGCGGCGGCGGTGAAGACGGCGACCATCGTCGCGGTGCCGCCGAAGGAGGCGCCGAGGGCGATCAGCAGTTCCTTGGCGCCGGCGAGGCGGGCGTCCAGGACGCGGTCGTCGCCGGTCAGGACGTGGGCCCGGGCGCCGACGGCGGCGCGGGCCCGCTCGGCCACGGCCGCGGGGTCGGCGCCGGGCGCGGGGAGGAGCGCGATGGCGTCCAGGGCCGCGGGGTGGCCGGAGAGGGCGCGGGCCTGGTCGTCGGCGAACCAGGCGCCGGGGGCGTCCGTACGTCCGGACACCCGGAATTGCCGCTTCCCCGCCGGGGTGTCGAGGGTGACCCGCTCGGAGCCGCCGGCGGCCGGGCCGCCGAGGACGACCTCGCCGGGGCCGGGCGCGCGGCCGGTGGTGAGCCGGGTGCCGGTGAAGGCCGAGGAGCCCCAGCCGGACGCCGCCAGCGGGCCGGCGTCGGACCGTACGGGGAAGGACACGTCGGGCACGGCCCGCCCCAGCGGCGCGAGCTCCGCCAGCAGCGCGGCGTCCACCCGGGCCAGATCCGGGACCGGGACCGCGAGCTGCTCGGCGTCCTCCCCGCGTCCGGCGGTCAGGCGGACCTGCTGGTCGGCGGCGATGACGACGGGGGCGCCGGCGTACCGGGTGGGCGGGACCGTGGCGCGCAGGCCGCTCTCCAGCAGGATGCCGCAGGCGCAGACGATGGCGACGGTCATCAGGAGGGCGAGGAAGGTGCCCACGAAGGCGGCGGGGCGGGCGCGCACCGCGGCCCGCGCGAGGCCGTTGGGCCGGGACGATCGCAACATCAGGCAGCTGCTCCCGCGTACGCGGCGGCGGGGGCGGCCCCGCGAGCGGTGAGCGCGGCCATCCGGGCGGCGACGACCGGGGCGGGGCTGCGCGGCAGCCGGTCCGCTATCAGGCCGTCGGCGAGGAAGAGCACCTGGTCGGCGTGGGCGGCGGCGGCCGGGTCGTGGGTGACCATGACCACGGTCGCGCCGAGGCTGTCCACCGCGCCCCGGAGCAGGGCGAGCACCTCGGCCGCGGTGGTGGTGTCCAGGGCGCCGGTGGGCTCGTCGGCGAAGATCACGTCGGGGCGGGTGACCAGGGCCCGGGCGATGGCCACGCGCTGCTGCTGGCCGCCGGAGAGTTCACCGGGGCGGCGGTGGCCCTTGCCCTCCAGGCCGACCTGGGCGAGCAGGGCGGCGGCGCGGGCGGCGCCGTCGGATGCGGCCCGGCCGCCCGCGAGGCGCAGCGGGAGCAGGACGTTCTGCTCGACGGTGAGCGAGGGCAGCAGGTTGAAGGCCTGGAAGATGAAGCCGAGGCGGCTGCGGCGCAGCTCGGTGAGCTGGTTCTCGTTCATGCCGGTGAGCTCGGTGCCGCCGAGGCGGACGGAGCCGGAGCTGGGGTGGTCCAGTCCGGCGGCGCACTGCAGGAAGGTGGACTTGCCGGAGCCGGAGGGGCCCATCACGGCGGTGAAGCTGCCGCGCGGGAGCGTGAGGTCGATGCCGCGCAGGGCCTGGACGGCGGCCGCGCCGCGCCCGTAGGACCGGCGTACGTCGCTCAGCTGGACGGCGGCGCTGGCGGTTGCGGTGGCGGCGCCGTGCGGACCGGTCCCGGGGCCGGGGCCCGCGTCGGACACGTCCCAGCCGTCGTTTCCGCCGCGCCCGACGTGCCCACTGCCGCGCAGCTGCCGTTCCCGTTGCCGCTTGCCGCGCCCGAACCCCATGATGTGCCGCCTTCCGCGTCTGCCGTCCTGCTCGTGACCTCGACGCTACGGATCGGGCGGGGGCCCCGGCCATGGTGGGAACGGGCCGGTCGGGGGTAGGGCAAACCCCACCGTTCGAGTCAGAGGGAGCGGCGGATCAGCAGCAGGGCGCGGTCGTCGTTGACGTCCTTGGCGACCTTTTCGATCAGGTGCCAGGTCGCGCCCTCCCAGCCGGAGGCGACGTAGCGGTCGGCTTCGCCGGTGAGCCGGTCGATGCCCTCGCTGATGTCCCGGTCGGCGGTCTCGACGAGCCCGTCGGTGAAGAGCATCAGGACGTCGCCGCGCTGGAGGTTGCCGTGGGCGGCCTGGAAGTCGGCCCCGTCGTAGACGCCGAGGAGCGGGCCCTCGCCGCTCTTCTCCTGCCAGCGGCCGGTACCCGCGGACAGTTGGAGGGCGGGCAGGTGACCGGCCGAGAGCAGGTCGTAGTCCCCGGTCTCCAGGTCGAGGACGAGGTGGATGGAGGTGGCGAAGCCCTCGTCCCAGTCCTGGCGCAGCAGGTAGCCGTTGGCGGCGGGCAGGAAGTCGGACGGGGGCAGCGAGCCGAGCAGTCCGCCGAAGGCACCGGACAGGAGCAGGGCGCGGGAGCCCGCGTCCATGCCCTTGCCGGAGACGTCGGTGAGGACGACTTCGAGGGTGCGGCCGCCGTTGGTGCGGGCCGCCACGACGAAGTCGCCGGAGAAGGACTGGCCGCCCGCCGGGCGCAGGGCCATCTCGCGGTGCCAGCCGCGCGGCAGGTCGGGCAGCTTGCTCTGGACCCGGATGCGTTCGCGCAGGTCGAAGAGCATGGTGCCGCCGCGTCTCCAGGGCACGCCGACGCGGCTGCGGAACTGGGCGATGACCAGGCCGAAGAACCCGCAGGCGGCGACGACGAGGATGGTGCCGGGGGTGACCCGGGCGGGCCCTTCGGTGTAGGGGCCCAGCACCAGGGCCTCGACGATCAGCGCGGTCGCGGAGGCGGCGTAGAGGGCGAGCAGGCTGGCGGGGCGCAGCAGCAGGCCGCCCGCGACGATCGGCAGGACGAGCGCCGACGGGGAGAACCAGACGGGCAGGAGCAGGGTGCCCCAGGTGATGGCGGGGACGGTCAGGAGCAGGCCGCCGAAGGCGAGCCAGTCCGAGGCGTCCCCGCGGAAGTAGTCCACGGCCGATTTGCGCAGGGCCGTGCGGACCCGGTGCGAACTCTTCCGCAGCCGTGCCGTCAGGGTCTCCATCCGTGCTCCGCCCATTGCTTCGGGACCCTATCCATCCTGACTGTGAGCGCGCAGGGGTACCCCCCGACCGCACGCTGATTTCAGGACCAAAACGGGTCGACCGGGATGGATCGCCCTGGTAGGCATGGCCCTATGGCTCATGAGACACGGGTATTGCGACCCGAAGAATGGGACGGCTGGTACGACCACCTGGAACTGGCGTTCGGCGGTGTGCCGGAAGCCGAGGAAGAGCGAGAACTCTACAGGTCACTGACCGAGGTCGAGCGTTCGCTGGGGGTGTGGGACGACGGGATCTGCGTGGCCTCGGCCGGCGCCTTCACCTTCCGGCTCTCGGTCCCCGGCGGGGCGCTGGTGCCCGCGGCGGGCGTGACCATGGTCGGCGTGACGCCGACGCACCGGCGCCGGGGGTTGCTGACCGCCCTCATGCGCCGTCAACTCGACGACGTCCGTGCGGGTGGCGAACCGGTCGCCGTGCTGACGGCGTCGGATCCGGCGATCTACGGGCGCTTCGGCTACGGCACCGCGGCGTACTCGCTGGCGGTGGACGTCGACACGAGCCGGGTGGGGCTGCGGCTGCCGCCGGGTACGGACGGCGTGCGGATCCGGCTGGTGGATCCGCAGGAGGCCCTGGCCGCGTGCGAGGCCGTGTACGCGGAGCTGGTGCCGCGCCGGCCCGGGATGACGGCCCGGCAGCCGGGCTGGGAGCGCCAGGCGCTGATGGATCCGGCGGCCGGGCGCTCGGGGCGGTCCCCGCTGAAGTGCGTGCTGGCGGAGCGGGAGGCGGACGGGAAGGTGGTGGGCTACGCCCGCTACCGGGTGCGGCCGGAGTGGGAGCTGAGCGGTTCGGCCGGGGTGGTGGAGGTCCAGGACCTCGACGCGCTGGACCCGGCGGCGTACGGAGCGCTGTGGGCGTACGTCTTCGGGATCGACCTGACCTGGACGGTACGGGCGCACAAGCGGCCGGTGGACGATCCGCTGCTGCACCTGGTCAGTGACGTGCGCCGGGCGAAGCCGCGCACCCGCGACGCGCTGCACGTGCGCCTGGTGGAGCTGGGGGCCGCGCTGGAGGCCCGGACCTACGGGGCGCCCCTGGACGTGGTCCTGGAGGTGGAGGACGCCTTCTGCCCCTGGAACGCGGGGCGGTGGCGGCTGACCGGGGACGCCAAGGGGGCGACCTGCGCGCGGACCGGGGATCCGGCGGAGCTGGCCCTGTCGGTGGCCGAGCTGGGCTCGGCCTACCTGGGCGGGGTCACGCTGACGTCCCTGGCGGGCGCGGGCCGGGTCACCGAGCTGCGCCCGGGCGCCCTGGCGGAGGCCTCCCGCGCCTTCGCCTCGGACCTGGCCCCCTGGCTGCCGCACGGCTTCTAGCCGCCGGGGCCGCCGGGCCCGGAGGCCCTCCCGGGGGCCCTAGCGGGGCTGGCAGCCAGGGCACCAGAAGAGGTTGCGGGCGGCGAGGTCGGCGGTGCGGACCTCGCCCCCGCACAACAGGCACGGCTGGTGGGCGCGCCGGTAGACGTAGACCTCGCCGCCGTGGTCGTCCACGCGCGGCGGGCGGCCCATGGCCTCGGGGGTGTGCTGCGGGCGGACGGTGTCGATGCGGTTCAGCCGGACGCCCTCGCGCATCAGCGCGGCGAGGTCGAGCCAGATCGCGTCCCATTCGGTGCGCGTGAGGTCCCGGCCGAGCCGGTAGGGGTCGATGCCGTGCCGGAAGAGGACCTCGGCGCGGTAGACGTTGCCGACGCCGGCCACGACCTTCTGGTCCATGAGGAGCGCGGCGATCGTGGTGCGGGAGCGGGAGATCCGCGCCCAGGCCCGGTCGGGGTCGTCGGCGGGGCGCAGCGGGTCGGGGCCGAGGCGCTCGTGTATCGCCCGCTTCTCGGCGCCGGTGATCAGCGCGCAGGTGGTGGGGCCGCGCAGGTCGGCGTACTGTTCCCGGCCGACCAGGCGCAGGCGCACGGTGTCGGTGGCGGGCGGGGCGGGGACGGGGCCGAAGCCGTACTTGCCGAAGAGGCCGAGGTGGATGTGGACCCAGTCCCCGGCGGGGCCGTCGAAGCCGAGGAAGAGGTGCTTGCCGTGCGCCTCGGCGGTGTCGAGTTCCCGGCCGTCCAGCAGGGCCGCGCTCTCGGCGAAGCGGCCCTGGGGGCTGCTGACGCGCAGGGGCCGGCCGGCGAAGCGCTCGGCGTGGTCCTGGGCGAGGCGGTGGATCGTATGCCCCTCGGGCACGGCGGTACTCCTCGGAAACGAAAAACCGGCCGCGCCGCCCGGGAGGCGTCGCGGCCGGGAGCGGGATCAGCCCTGCGGGTGGTGCGCCGGGATCGGGGGCAGCTCGCCGGTGGTCTCGTAGGCGGAGAGCATCTCGATGCGGCGGGTGTGCCGCTCCTCGTTCGAGTACGGGGTCGCCAGGAAGGCCTCGATGAAGGAGACGGCCTCGTCCTGGGTATGCATCCGGCCGCCGACGGAGATGACGTTGGCGTTGTTGTGCTCGCGGCCGAGCTTCGCGGTCTCGACGCTCCAGGCCAGGATGGCGCGGACGCCCTTGACCTTGTTCGCGGCGATCTGCTCGCCGTTGCCGGAGCCGCCGATCACGATGCCGAGCGCGTCCGCGTCCTCGGCGGTCCGCTGCGCGGCGCGCAGGCAGAACGGCGGGTAGTCGTCCACCGCGTCGTAGATGTGGGGCCCGCAGTCGACGGGCTCGTGGCCGTTGTTCTTGAGCCAGTCCACCAGGTGGTTCTTGAGCTCAAAGCCGGCATGGTCGGATCCGAGGTACACGCGCATGGGACGAGTGTGGCACGGGCGGGACCGGCGACCGGCTCCGGGGTGTCGCGTAAGTCACTTCTAAAGCTCAAGTAAACCCAAAGAACGCAGATGGGACACCGCGGGGCCGAAGTCCGGGACGTTCGCCCATAAGCAACGATCCGGATTGGGGTCTTCCGTCCTGCGTTCATCTCAGGTTTGAATGCCGGGGCTCGCAACCCGAGAACCTAAGGATTCGTCCATGAGCTCCACGACGACCCTCCAGAAGTCAGGCGGCTCCATCGGTGAACCCGATGGCTCCCAGCCCTCCGACGGTCTGAAGGCCGGTCTCAAGAACCGCCACCTGTCCATGATCGCCATTGGCGGCGTCATCGGCGCCGGCCTCTTCGTCGGCTCCGGCGGCGGCATCGCCAAGGCCGGTCCCGCCATCCTGATCTCCTACGCGCTGGTCGGCGCGATGGTCGTCTTCGTGATGCGGATGCTCGGCGAGATGGCCGCGGCCAGCCCGAACTCCGGCTCCTTCTCCGCGTACGCCGACCGGGCGCTCGGCCGCTGGGCCGGCTTCTCCATCGGCTGGCTGTACTGGTTCTTCTGGGTCGTCGTGCTGGCCGTGGAGGCCACGGCGGGCGCCAGCATCCTCGAAAGCTGGGTCCCGGCCGTCCCGCAGTGGGCCTGGGCGCTGATCGTGATGGTCGTCCTGACCGTCACCAACCTCGGCTCGGTCGCCTCGTACGGCGAGTTCGAGTTCTGGTTCGCGGGCATCAAGGTCGTCGCCATCGGCGGCTTCGTGATCGTGGGCCTGCTGGCCGTCTTCGGCGTGCTGCCGGGCTCGGACAACCCGGGTGCGGGCTTCGCGCACCTGACGGACGCCGGCGGCTTCATGCCCAACGGTGTCGGGTCGGTGCTGACCGGTGTCCTGATGGTCGTCTTCTCCTTCATGGGCAGCGAGATCGTCACCCTGGCCGCCGGTGAGTCCGAGGACCCGCGCCGCGCGGTCACCAAGGCCACCAACTCGGTGATCTGGCGGATCGGCGTCTTCTACCTCGGCTCGATCTTCATCGTGCTGACCCTGCTGCCGTGGAACGACAAGTCGATCACCGAGAAGGGCTCGTACGTCGCCGCCCTGGACTCGATCGGCATCCCGCACGCGGGCCAGATCATGAACGTGATCGTCCTGACGGCCGTGCTGTCCTGCCTGAACTCGGGCCTCTACACCGCTTCCCGCATGGCGTTCTCGCTGGGCGAGCGCGGTGACGCCCCCAAGGTCTTCGCCAAGGTCTCCAAGAACGGCGTCCCCGTCGCCGCGATCCTGGGCTCGGTCGTCTTCGGCTTCATCGCCGTCTACTTCAACTACGCCTTCAAGGACACGGTCTTCAACTTCCTCCTCAACTCCTCCGGCGCCATCGCGCTCTTCGTCTGGCTGGCGATCTGCTTCACCCAGCTGCGGATGCGCGGGATCCTGCTCCGCGAGGCCCCGGAGAAGCTGACGGTGAAGATGTGGTTCTTCCCGTACCTGACCTGGCTGACCGCCGCGATGATCACCTTCGTCCTGGGCTACATGCTCTACGACGACGGCAACCGCGAGGTGGTCCTGCTCTCGCTGCTGGTCGCCGCCGTGGTGCTGGTCATCGGCACGGTGCGCGACGTCGTCCGCCGCAAGGACGCCGCGCGCGCCTGACCGTACGGGCGACACGCCCCCTGCACGCGGGGGGGGGGGGGGGGGGGGGGGGGGGGGGGGGGGGGGGGGGGGGGGGGGGGGGGGGGGGGGGGGGGGGGGGGGGGGGGGGAGGGGGGGGGGGGG
>NZ_JBVHUE010000032.1:0-7584 GCF_055565515.1 Streptomyces sp. NPDC028419
TTCTTTTTTTGCCTTCTCCCCCCTCCTCTCCCCCCCCCCCCCCCCCCTCCCCCCCCCCCCCCTCCCTTCCCCCCCCCCCCCCCTCTCCTCCTCCCCCCCCCCCCCCCCCCCCCCCCCCCCCCGCCCCATGCGCCGGTCGGGCGTAGGCGGGTTAGAGGCGGTTCTGGCCGTAGTAGCCGCCCACCTGGTCGTGGTATTCGGCGTTGCCGAGGTGCTTGTCCTTGTCGAACTCGGGAGCGTTCTTGATCTGCTCCTTCGTGCGGTCGACGAAGATCTTCTTCTCGGCGGCGTCGACGCGGCTGACCGTGCCCGCAGGCAGGAGGACTTCCTTCCCGAAGATCCACGGGCCGGTGTCGACCACGATGTACGCGGAGCCGACGTCGTCGGAGTGCTTGTCGACCTTGCCGATGGAGCCGTCAGTCGCCTCGACCTTGTAGCCGGTCAGGTCGCCACCGGCCAGACGGCCGGACGTCTCACGGTAACCCCACACATTCTCAGTCATGCGAAAACAACTCCTTCAATAAACCGGAACCAGGAGGAGGGTGAATTCCCTTCTGGTCTTCCTTGCGTGTGTGACGTGTGCGGCAGAACTCGCGTTCCGACCTGAACTTCCTCTGCCCCGGATTCTCGCCGCTACACACTTCTGATTTCGATTCGGGCCGGGACGACCGCCGATCTTCGGAGGTGAGCAGGTCCCCTGCTGCGCCACGGCAGCCGCCCCGGCTCCGACGCGTATACCCGCTGGATCCGATGTCACCCGGAAAGCCAAGACCAGGCCCCTGAGCAGGACATGAAGATGGCCTGCCACCCCCACCGATCAGGGGTGACAGGCCAGCTTGAGACCGTTCGAACCTACGCCAGGGTCGGCCGGCTACCAGCGGTACCAACGACCACTACTGCCCTTGGGACGGGCAACGAATCCGACGAGCCACAACACCAGGACGGCGATAGCGACCCACCAAAGGATTTTCACCGCAAAACCCGCGCCGAACAGAATCAGAGCCAACAGAAGAACGAGAAGCAGGGGAACCATAGTTATCAACCTCCGAGGCAGCATGTGCCCGACCATGCTCCGAACATGCGCGCCGAACTTCGAAGTCTTTTGCGTAACTGGTAGGGAGCCGTTGCAGGATCCGGGTCAGGTGGGCTGAGGCTGACCGAAGAGGAGTTCGTAGCCGGGCGGGAGCTGGAGCAGGACCTCCCCGGTGAGGACGTCGCCGGCGGCGGCCGCCGTGGTGGACAGGACGGCGCCGATGTCCCACAGGGCGGTCTTCTCGGTGGAGCCTTCGATCCAGGCCGCGGTCGCGCGGACGAAGCGCTCGGGGGTGAGGGGTTCTGCGGCCTGCAGCGGGTTGAGGAGGATCAGGGCGTACGCCTCGGGGAGCCGCGCGGCGAGCTCGGCACGTACGGTGCCGACGAGATGCGCGCCCAGCAGGGCGAGTACGACTCGGGCTGCTCGGTCGGCTTCGTCCAGGGTCCGGTATTCGCCGCGCTCCCGGACGTGGGCCAAGAACGACTCCTTGCGCATCGACATCACACCACCTCCGGCACGGAGTGAGGGTCGGGTAGTAGGGGCCTGAGCGGAGGGCGGGGTACCGGCGGGGGATCGGCTCTCCCCGCCCTCGTTGCCGGCTGAGGGAGAGCTCAGCCGGAGATCTGCTTGCGGCCGGCTTCGCCGCCGATGGAGATCTTGCGGGGCTTGGCGCGCTCGGCGATCGGAATGCGCAGGGTCAGGACACCCGCGTCGTAGTCGGCCTCGATGCGCTCGGTGTCCAAGGTGTCCGCGAGGACGATCTGGCGGGAGAAGACGCCCAGCGGCCGCTCGGACAGCTCCACCTTCACGGAGTCGGCCTTCGCGACCGGCCGGCGCTCCGCCTTCACGGTCAGCATGTTCCGCTCGACGTCGATGTCGATCGCCTCGACGCTCACACCGGGCAGATCGAAGACGATCACGTACTCCTCGCCCTCCCGGTAGGCGTCCATCGGCATCACCGACGGCTTCGACCACGTACCCGACGCACCCGAAAGCTGCTGGACGATCCGGTCCATCTCGCGGAACGGGTCAGTGCGCATCAACATCGCGAAAACACCTCCAGTCGGCTGCGGCAGAAACCGCCAATGCGCTTCAACATGCCTCCGTTGTAACATGTCATCGAAACGATGACAACTGAGGAAGTCACCTTGAGGGTGACAGTGAGACGCAGCGGACGCCGGTCAGGACGGCTGTCTCCCGCAGCAGGACGGCCGTGTCCGGGGCGGCTTCCCGGATCGGGATCGGGGCCGGTCTCGAATGCCGAGGTGAAGAACGACCGGATGCCCGCCACGGTGTCTGCCGGCCCCAGGAGATGGGCCTGGACCCGGCCCTGAACCACCTGGTCCTCGTAGGCGTCCAGGGCGGCGCGGAACAGCCGCATGGCCGCGGCCAGGACCTCGGCGCGTCGCGAGGAGGTGACGGCGCGCGGCATGATGAGGGTGTGATCACCATTCATCTGAAGTACGAGATCGACGTCGACAAACTCGCGGACTTCGAGGAGTACGGCCGCCAATGGGTCCGGCTGGTCAACCGTTTCGGCGGGACCCACCACGGCTATTTCCTGCCCAGTGAGGGCGACAGCGACATCGCTTACGCCCTCTTCTCCTTCCCGGGTTTCGCCTCCTACGAGCAGTACCGCACGGACAGCATGTCCGATCCGGAGTGCCAGGAGGCTTTCGAACTGGCCCGCCGGACCCGCTGCATCAAACGGTACGAACGCCGCTTCCTCCGCCCCCTGGAGGACACCCCCTGAGACCGGTCCGCGCAGACGGAGGTGCCCGCGATCGTCCCGGACCGCTCAGACATCGTGGCGACGGGGTTCGCCGTGCAGGGTGATGTTCCCGACCGTTCCGGTGTTGGTGATGTTCAACCCTCCGGTGTTGGCCGAGAAGACCGATCCGGTGCCGACCGCCGCGACGGTAGGCGACGGCGCGTCCGGCAGCGCGGTCCGTAGCTGCGCGACCAGCGCCCGCAGCTCCCCGATCGCGTCCGGCCGCTCCTCCAGCAGGTCTGCGAACCGAGTGCGCCAGGCGAGCAGCAGGGCCTCCCGCACCCGCTCCTGGTCGTCCGCGCCGACCTGTTCCAGTTGCGTCGCGACCTCGTCGATCCGGGTGGCAACGAGGCGTTCCCGCTCCGCCTCACCCCGCCCGAGAAGTCTCATGAATCCGGCCCGGGCCGCTTGCCATGCGTCGGTCGCAACGGCATTGACCAGCGCCAGTGCGCCGGTCGATGCCAGTTCCGTGATCAGCTCGCCGGACATGATGCCCCCACTCGACGGATGCCGACTCTCACACAACCATCGTATTGCCAGAAGGGGTTGACGGTCCCTCGGCAATCGCCCCCGGGCCCGGCCGGTTCGGCGTGATCGCCACCGCTCCCCTCCGGTCCGGACGTTCGCGCGTTTCCTGCACGCGCGGCAGGGGTACCGTGACGACGGGGGGATGTCAGTGAAGGGAAACCTCACCGGTCTCTGGCTGGGAGATGACAAGGCGATTTACCATGTTCGCCATCATCGGGGGAAAATCTGGTGGATCGGCCTCAGCGCGGACTCGCCGCTCGGGGTCAACGAGTTCCATCCCGGTGTGAGGTTCGCCAACGTGTTCTGCGGTCGCATGGTGGGCGACATCGTCATCGGCGAATGGGCCGATACACCACGCGGTGGAATGCCACAGAACGGCGTCATCAATGTGGTGGTCGCGTCGGATTCGGAACTGCGGGCGGTGAGCGAAGTCGGCGGCTTCGGTGCAAAGTCGTGGCGCCGTGCCGAAATGCCGACGCGGATCGATGTGACGCAACGGGTCGCCGCATTCGATCGGGCCGAGTGGAGGCGCGGCCGCGTGTATGCGGAGACCGCGGTCGTCCAGGGCGTGGTCGTGACGGAACCGTCCGTGCTGGACGGGGACGTCGTGCTGTCCATCCGGGTGGACCGTGCACTGTCCCGACTGCCAGGAGTGCCGGCCCGGCTCGTCGAGCAGCCGTTGCGCTGCCGGATCCCGGGGCTCACCGGTTCGACCTTCCTGCCGGGCTGGAAGCAACGTGACGGCAACAGCGTGCTGTTCAGCAACGGACAGCCGGTCAACGGGGATGTCGTCGTGGCCTCCGACGGATCCGTGCGGATTCTCGGTCGCAGGATCACTTCGGGCACGGAAGTCCGGCTCTCCGGTTTTCTTTCAGGGCGGCGGGGAGAGGTCGACCACCGCGCCGAGGATCAGGGCGGCGAGGAGGCCTTGCTGCTCGGTCCGGTGTATTCGATCGACATCATCGAACCGGTTTCCCGGGAAACCCTCACCGGTACGTGGGCGGGGGACGACCACGGCACGTATTACCTCCGCCAAGTCGGTCATACGCTGTGGTGGATGGGCCTGAGTCACGATCAGGGCCGATCGTTCAGCAATGTGTTCTGCGGCGCCGTCGCGCGAGGCGGTGACGGGGTCGAAGTGATCGGAGACCTGGTCGACGTGCCGCTGGGCACGCGTCAGGACGCCTCCCGACTCACTTTGGTTTCAGCGGACAACACGATGCTGACTTCGACGGACGGGTCCGCGACATGCTGGAAGAAGCTCTCGGACAACTCGAAGTAGTCTCCGGACTACCGGAAGGATGTGGCTGAGAGTGCCAAAAGTCCTTGTCACCGGCGCCGCCGGATTCATCGGAGGCTATCTCGTCCAAGAGCTCCTCGACGGCGGTCACGAGGTGGTCGGGCTCGACGACCACTCCAAGTACGGCCCGGTCAGCCGCTCCTATGACCACCACCCCCGGTACCGCCTGGTCGAGGGCGACGCGTCCGACGCAGCCCTGGTCGAGGAGTTGCTGGACGGCGGGGAGCACCTGATCGCCTGCGCGGCCCGAATCGGCGGCATCTCCTACTTCCACACCTATCCCTACGACCTGCTCGCCGCCAATGAACGGATCATCGCGAGCACCTGCGACGCGGCGATCCGCGCCCACCGGTTCGGCCGGCTGCGCAAGGTCACCTACATCTCGTCGTCGATGGTCTTCGAGTCCACGGACCGCTGGCCGTCGCGCGAGGGGGACCAACTGGAGGTCCCGCCACCAGGCTCCTCCTACGGGTTCCAGAAGTTGGCCACCGAATACTTCGCACGGGCCGCCTGGGACCAGTACGGCCTGCCCTACACCATCGTCCGACCGTTCAACTGCGTCGGGGTGGGTGAGCTCCACGCCCTCGCCCAGGCCACGGGCCCGTCCGGCAACACCAAGCTGGCCATGTCCCACGTGGTGCCGGATCTCGTGCAGAAGATCGTCAAGGGTCAGAGCCCGCTGCACATCCTGGGCGACGGCGGACAGGTCCGGCACTACACCTACGGCGGCGACCTGGCCCGCGGAATCGTGATGGCGATGGAGCACGAATCGGCGACGAACGAGGACTTCAACCTCTCGACCTCCGAGTCGACCACGGTCCTCCAACTCGCCGAACTCATCTGGTCGAAGCTGAGGCCCGGCGTACCGTTCGAGGTCGTGAGCGACCCGGCCTTCGCACACGACGTCCGGATGCGGGTGCCCGACGTGTCGAAGGCGCGCGACGTGCTCGGCTTCACGGCCGGGGTGGGCCTGGAGGAGATGCTCGACGAGGTCATCCCCTGGGTGGTCGACGCGGTCGAGACCGGCCGGCTGTAGGGAGGGAAGCCGTATGAGTGCCGAAGCGTCCGCTCCCACCGGCGACGTCAGCCAGCACAACCTGGGCGGGATCAACGTCGCCAACACCGGCGTCATCCAGACGGTCGTCGTTCACGCGGGCGTCCAGCCCTTCGACACGCTGCTCTGGATGGCGCCACCGCCCTCCGGGCCCGTCGTCCCGAGGCCCGCACTCGAAGCGGCACTCCGCGGCGCACTGCTGTCCGACGATGACGGTCCGGTCGCCGTCACCACGGCCTTGGAAGGAGCCGGCGGCTTCGGCAAGACCACGCTCGTCGCCCATGTGTGCCTCACCGATCAGAGGGTTCGCGAGCGGTTCACCGGCGGCCTGCTGTGGGTGACGCTCGGCCAGAAGGCGTCCGGCACCGACCTGGCGGCCAAGGTCAACGGCGTCTGCGGGCTGCTGTCGGGCCAGGAGTTCACCAGCTCCGATCCGCAGCAGGCCGGTTTCCGGCTCGGCGCCCTGCTCGGTCAGCGGCCCGATACGCTGCTGGTGATCGACGACGTGTGGCACCCGGCGCAACTCGCGCCCTTCCTCATCGGCGCCCCGCGCTGCCGACGGATCGTCACCACGCGTAGTGCCACTGTACTTCCGCGCAACGTCTCGTCGATACTGGTCGATGCGATGGAGATCGACGAAGCCGTTCAGGCGTTGACGCAGGGTCTGCCCGGTCTGCCGCAGCAGACGGTCGACCGGCTGATGGAGCTGACGGGGCGATGGCCCGTACTGCTCTCGCTGGTGAACGCCGCATTGGCGGAGTCCGTGCGGCAGGGAGCCACCGTCGAGCAGGCAGGTGCCTGGGTGCTCGACCGGTTGGTTTCCGAAGGGCCCGCGGCGCTCGACGTGGGCGATGCGTCGAGCCGGGACCAGGCCGTGGAAGCGACCCTCCAGGCCAGCCTGGACCTCATGGACCCGCAGGAGCGGGAGCGCTACTTCGAGCTGGCGATCTTCCCCGAGGACATCGCCGTTCCCGGCTACGTGCTCGGCGCGCTCTGGTCCGAGACCGGTGGGCTGGGCAAGCCGGCGACCGATCGGCTGACGTCACGACTCACCTCGCTGTGCTTGGCCTCGGGGAGCTGGGAGGACGGCCCGGCACTGGAGCTGCACGACGTGCTGCGCGGCTACCTCCGGCACCGGCAAGGGGCCGTCTGGCTGGCCGAGCGGAACCGGACCTTGGTCGACGCGCTGAGGGCGATGGCACGGCCGTCTCCCGGCGCGCCGGAGGACGACGCAACCGCGTGGTGGCGGTTGCCGGACGAGGCCGACTACCTGTGGCGGAACCTCACGTACCACCTGGCGGAGGCGGACGCCCGGACGGAACTGACCGACCTGGTCTGCGACCCGAGGTGGCTGCTGGCCCGGATCGAGCGGGACGGACCGGTCGCGGTCGGCGGCGACCTGGCCCTGTCCGATGCGCCGGCCGCAGCGGAACTGTACCGTGTCGTCGGGCAGCAGGCACCTCTGCTGGGCCGGCTCCGGCCGGGGCTGGCGGACACCCTCCTGTCCCGGATCCCCGTCACCGAGCGGACCGCACGCTTCCACGGTCGAGCGGCCCGCGTGCTGGAAGGGCCGCGGCTGACGCCCTTCTGGCCGCTCCCCGACCTGCCGGACCCCGATCTGGACCGGACGCTGGGGGGCCACACCAGCGCGGTGCGCGCCTGCGCCGCCTCACCCGACGGCCGCTGGCTCGCCTCCGCGGGCTTCGACCGCTCCATCCGGATCTGGAACGTCACCACGGGCTCGCCGCGCCAGGTGCTCGTCGGTCACACCGGCTGGATCTGGGAGTGTGCCTGGACACCGGACGGAGGGTCGATCGCCTCCGCGGGGGACGACGGTGCGGTGCGGGTGTGGGACGTGCGGTCGGGGCGCTGTCGGACGGTGTTGACCGGCCACGACG